>NZ_JBHWLY010000022.1:0-82312 GCF_042730435.1 Nocardioides sp. NPDC059952
TGTGTATAAGAGACAGCTCTCGTCGTTTCGCTCACGCAGGAGGCAGGAAGGCGGCGAGCGGCTCGGACCCGGACCAGTCGTGGCCCCAGTAGCTGTCGGCGGTGATCTCCTCCGCGGTGTAGGAGGCCTCGTCGACGAGCATGCCCTCGCACCCGTACTCGAGGTCCCAGCCGCCGGGTGCGCGTACGTAGAACGACACCATCTTGTCGTTGGTGTGCCGGCCGAGGGTCGAGGAGAGCGAGAAGCCCGCCTTGTTGACCTTGTCGAGCGCGCGACCGACCGCGTCGAGGCTGTCGACCTCCATCATCAGATGGACCAGGCCGGGCGCCTCGCCGTGCGGCGCGGGGCAGACCGCGAGGCTGTGGTGGCGCTGGTTGACGCCCATGAACCGGACCCGGCGCGGCGGGAGGGCCGCACCCATCCGGATCGCGCCACGGGGCAGGAAGCCGAGCACCTCGGTGTAGAAGGCGACCGTCTCGTCCGCCACGGTGGTCGGGAGGACGACGTGGCCCATCCCCTGCTCGCCGGTGACGAACGACTGGCCGTGGCCGGTGAGGACCGGGCTGTGGTCGAGCACCGGGCCGAAGAACACCTCGACAGGCGTACCGGCGGGGTCGTCGAAGCGGATGGCCGCCTCGACCCGGCGCTCGTCGCACTCCTCCTGGCTCAGCTCCTTGACGGGTACGCCGGCGGCCTCGAGCGCACCGGCGATCTCGGCGAGGCCGAACTGGTCGCGCACCTCCCAGCCGACGGCGACCACGCGGTCGTCGTCACCGGGCAGCACGACGAGCCGGGCGTACCGCTCGTCCATCCGCAGGTAGAGGCCGTCGGCCACCGGGCCGGTGGTCTCCTGCATCCCCAGGCAGTCCACCGTCAGCTCGCGCCAGCGGGGCAGGTCCTGGCTCTGCACGATCAGGTAGCCGAGGCCACGGATCGCCTTCATGTTGGTTCTCCTCAGTGGTGGGGTCAGATCATCGAGAGCATCGGTCCCGGCGGCGGCGTGACGTCCAGCGCAGTCAGCGACTGCACGTGGAAGACCGAGCCGGGGACGTGGATCGCGTGCGCGAGGCCCATGTGGCCGTCACGCCAGAACCGCTGGATGGGGTTGTCCATCCGCATGCCGTTCCCACCGGACCGGGCGACGATCTCGTCCATCGCCCGGACCGCGCGCCAGGCGGCGGAGACCTGGGTACGCCGTGACTCGGCCCGTTCGGCGAACGTGACCTCCTCGCCGCGTACGGCCTTGTCGTAGAACCTGCGGGCGTTGTCGAGCATGGTCACGCGGGAGGCGTGGATCTCGGCGGCCGACTGGCTGATCGCGTTCAGCACGTGCGGGTCGTCCTTCACCTTGGTGCCGGTGATCTGGACCCGGGTGCGCTGGTAGGCGAGGTGCGCGGCGAGCGCGCCCTCGGCGATGCCGATCACCGCCGAGGTGATGCCGAGCGGGAAGGCCGTGGTGAACGGGATGTGATAGGTCGCGTTGGTCAGCCCGGCGTCACGCGGCTGGCTGCCGTCGGTGAACCGGGAGAACCGGACGACGCGGTAGTCCGGGATGAAGGCGTCCTCGACGATGATGTCCTTCGAGCCGGTGCCACGGAGCCCGACGACGTCCCAGGAGTCCTCGACGATCGTGTAGTCCGAGCGCGGCAGGATGACGTGGTGGACCTGCGGCGGCACGGTCGCCTCGCCGTTCTCGTCACCGAGGAAGGCGCCGAGGAAGATCCAGTCGCAGTGGTCGGTGCCCGAGGAGAACTGCCAGCGGCCGTTGAAGACGTAGCCGCCCTCGACCGGGCGGAGGACGCCCATCGGCGCGTACGGCGAGGCGATCCAGGTGTCGTTGTCCTCACCCCACACCTCCTCCTGCACGCGCGGGTCGCACATCGCCATCTCCCAGGGGTGTACGCCGACGATGCCGGCGACCCAGCCGGTGGAGCCGTCCAGGCTCGCGAGCCTCATCACGGCCTCGGCGAACTCGGCGGGATGCGCCTCGGCGCCGCCGTACTTGGCGGGCTGCAGCATCCGGATCACGCCGGTCTCGCGCAGCAGCTCCGCGGCTCGGTCGTCAAGCCGGCCCAGCTTCTCGTTGCTGGGGCCCAGCGCGGCGATCTCCTCGGCGCGGGCCTCGATCCTCTCCAGCACACTGCTCATCTCGCACTCTCTTCCTGCTGCGTCCTGGACGCGTTGTCCATCGATCCCACGGTGGCACCCGGCACGGTCGTGGCGGGTGGTGTCTCCCGGTGATCGGAAAGGCCGGCGGCGTGGCGCGCGGCCAGGTAGCCGAAGACGATCGAGGGGCCGATCGTCGCGCCCGGACCGGCGTAGTCGTTGCCCATCACCGACGCGGCGCAGTTGCCGGTGGCGTAGAGGCCGGCGACGACGGAGTCGTCCTCCCGGAGCACCTGGCCGTGCTCATCGGTGACCAGGCCACCCTTGGTGCCGAGGTCGCCGACCTCGATGCGGACGGCGTAGTAGGGCGCCCTGTCGATCAGGTCGAGATTGGGGTTGGGGAGGGTGGGGTCGCCGTAGTAGCGGTCGTGGGCGCTCTCGCCGCGGTGGAACTCCTCGTCGATGCCCGCCCTCGCGTAGCCGTTGAACCGGGTCACGGTCGCTTCGAGAGCCTCGGCAGGTACGCCGATCGCGGTCGCCAGGTCGGAGACCGTCTCGGCGCGGTGCACGATGCCCTGCTCGTAGAAACCCTGCGGGAAGGGCGCTCCCGGCAGGATCTGGGCGAACGGGTAGCGCGAGCGGGCCCGGGAGTCCATGACCAGCCAGGCCTTCTCGTTGCCGCTGGCGAGCTGGTCGTGCACGAAGTTCACGTAGGGCGAGGCCTCGTTGGTGAACCGCATGCCGCTGGTCCCGACGATCACCTGGCCGGGGATGGCGCGCTCGGAGACGAGCGGGATCGTGGCGCCGGCGGGGTGGGTCACCGACGGCATCCACCAGGCGTCGTCCATCAGGTCGACGGCACCACCGACGGCGCTGCCGGCGAGGATCGCGTCACCGGTGTTCTCCACTGCTCCGAGGCTGTGATCGGGACGGGCACCTTCGGGAAGGTGCTCGCCGCGCATCGCCGCGTTGTGGTCGAAGCCGCCGGCGGCGAGCAGTACGCCCTTGCGACCGCGGACCCGGATCTCGGCGCCGTCGCGGGTCGCGACGATGCCGGCGACGCGGCCGTCCTCGACGACGAGCGAGGTCATCGTGGTCTCCAGCCACAGCGGGATGTCGGCGTCCTTGAGCGCCATCCGCAGCCGTGCCACGAGGGCCCGGCCACCGGTGGCCATGTGGCGGCGGCGAACCGCGTTCGAGCTGACCCGCCACGCGGCGCGCAGCGAGGCGCGGCGTCCCTGCCAGGTCCGCTTGACCATCGCGAGGTCGTGGTAGTCCTTCGCGGTGACCCACAGCCCGAGCGGGCCCTTCATGTTGTTGGGCCGCTGGAACGCCTCGTCCGCGCCGAGCTTGCGGGTGTCGAACGGCTTGGCCTCGATCGACCGGCCCTGGGGGCGGCCGCCGGCGAACTCCGGGTGGTAGTCGGCGTAGCCCTTGGTCCAGTCGAACCTCACCCACGTCGAGCGCTCCAGGAGCTCCATCGCAGCCGGGCCGTGATCGACGTACGCCTCCAGGCGAGCGGCCGGCACGTTGCCCGCCGTGATGGTGGTGAGGTAGTCCAGCACCGAGGCGCGGGAGTCGTCGTGGCCCGCCCTGCGCAGGGTCGGGTTGTTGGGCACCCAGATCCCGCCCCCGGAGATGCCGGTGCTGCCACCGAACTTCTGGCCCTTCTCGATGACGACGACGGACAGGCTGGCGTCGACCGCGGCCAGCGCCGCCGTCATCCCGCCGCCACCGCTGCCCACGACGACGAGGTCGAACTCGTCGCTCCACTCGCTCATCGGGTGCCCTCCTCGTCCTGCTCGGTGAGGAAGGCGAGGACGGTCCGCTCCCAGGCGCGCTCTGCTCGATCATCGCCCAGTGCCCGCAGTTGGGGAACACGTGCACCTCGGCCTCGGGGATCGTGCGCATCGGGATGAGCATCATGTCGAGCGGGCTGACCCGGTCGTCGCGGCCCCAGGTGAGCAGGGTGCGCGCCTTGATCTGGTCGAACTGCGCCCAGCCGGGCGTCGCCTGCGCGGAGCTGCCGGCGCCGGCGAAGGCGGCGGCGATCGCGGCGCGGCCGTACATCCGGCGCGCGACCTCCAGGGTGTCGGGGTCCGTGGCCTGCGCCCAGCGCTGCTCGATCAGGTCCTCGGTGACCATCGACTGGTCGTAGACCATCGAGCGCAGCCAGGCGACGAGGTTCTCGCGGTTCGGGTTCTCGACGAACTCGACGAGCAGGTTGATGCCCTCGCCCGGAGCAGGGCTGAAGATGTTGCGGCCGATACCGCCGACCGTGACCAGCCGCCGCACCTGGTCGGGCCGGCTGATCGCGAGCCGGGTCGCGATGCCACCGCCCATCGAGTTGCCGATGACGTCGACCCGGTCGAGGCCGAGGCCGTCGAGGAAGCGCTGCACGGCGGGCAGCGCCGCCATCATCGGGTGCTGGTCGGTGGTGTCGCTGACCCCGAAGCCCGGCAGCTCGAGGACCAGGCACCGAAAGTGCGGGGCGAAGGCGGAGAGGTTGTCGCCGAAGTTGCGCCATCCGGTCACCCCGGGTCCTGACCCGTGCAGCATCAGCAACGGCGGGCCGTCGCCGGCCTCGTGATAGCGGAGTACGCCGGCGTCGGTGACGAGCTCGCGGCGGGTGGAGTCATGGGTCAGGTCTGTCACGTCCCTCACGCTAGGACCCGCCGCCTCCACGCACCGGCCGCTTTCCCGGTGACCGGAAGTGCCGTCCTCACCCGGTCACTCAGCGGGACATCGCCCCATGCCCGGCACCTCGACGGCCTAGCGTCCGATCATGACCACCGACGCACCAGGAGGCGAGCAGATGACGACTGACGTGGCGTACGAGGACGGGGCCGTGGGCACCGCCCCGTCCCCTCTCGAGATGCGGGCCGCCATGGGTGGTTTCGCCACGGGTGTGACGGTCGTGACCGGCATCGAGGACGGCGAGCCGGTCGGCTTCGCCTGCCAGTCCTTCGCGTCGGTCTCGCTCGATCCCCCGCTCGTCCTGTTCTGCGCCGACCACCGCGGTCGGGCCTGGCCCCGGATCCAGCGATCCGGGCGCTTCACCGTCAACGTCCTCGGCGAGGACCAGACCGACCTGTGCCAGCGGTTCGGTTCGAGCCGCGGGAGGAAGTTCGAGGACCTTGCCTGGGAGCCCTCGGCGCTCGGCACCCCGAGCCTGCCCGGCGTCCTGATGCGCGTGCACGCGACGGTTGAGACCGTGCACGTCGCCGGCGACCACGACGTCGTCATCGGCCGGGTGACCGGCCTCGAGACGCCCCACCGCGAGAACCCGATGCTGTTCTTCCGTGGGAAGTTCGGTGTGGAGGACCAGCACGAGCACGTCGCGCCCGACCTGTGGGGCTGGGGCGAGCACTGGGGATGAGCACCCGGGAGTGAGCACCGGAAGGCCCCGGCCCGAGAAGCTCGGGCCGGGGCCTTCGGCGACCTGACGACCGATCAGGCAGCGGGCGAGGGTTGGTGCAGATCCGTACGCTCCCGGAACTGCGGGAAGAGCTCCTGCGACGCACGTTGGGCCGCCTGGAGGACGAGCGGCGCGACCCGCTCGACGGGCGCGCGCAGGTCGCCGACGAGAGAGATCGCACCCACCGGCCCCTCCGGGCCACGGATCGCCGCGGCCACACAGGCGATGTCGGGGTGTGCCTCGCCGCGCTCGAAGGCGACGCCGCGTCGCGACCGGACCAGGTGCAGCTCCTGGTGGAGGCGGGCGAGGTCGCCGATGGTCGCCGGGGTCAACGGTGAGAGCGCCGGCGCGACCAGGTCATCGACCCGCTCCGCGGGCAGCCAGGCGAGGATCGCCTTGCCGAGGGCCGTGGCGTGAGCAGCCACCCGACCACCCACCGTCGAGGGCACCTTGACCGCGAACCGGCCGCCGATCTTGTCGAGGTAACGGACCTCGGCCCCGTCGAGCACGGCGAGGTGGGCGACCAGACCGGTCGTCACCTGGATCTCGTGGAGGTGCGGGGCGGTCACGCTCCTCAGCTCGGTGTCGGCCCGGCCGCCACCGCCGAGGCCGAGGGAACGCGGACCGAGGCCGAACCCGAACGGCGTCTGCGTGAGCCACTCGAGCCGGACCAGCTGATCCAGGATCCGATGGACGGTGGTGCGAGGGAGGTGAGTGATCCGCGAGACCTGTTCGGGGGTATGACGGATCCCCGGCGTCTCGAAGGCATCCAGAATCAGCGACACCCGCTCGACCATCGACGGCGGGAGGTCCCGTCGGGTGCGGTTGTCCGGCTCGACCGCTTGTGCGCTCATGGTGACCCCATTTCCCCAAAACTGAAATGAATTCTTGTTTTCTGATCGCACCGTAGCAAACGGCTCGGCCGCTGCCAAGACTCTTGACCCCCGGAGACACCAGCGAACCGCTCAGCGGGATGACGGGGTCTCCGCGGCCCGCACGAGTGCTTGACTCGGCCGGATCGAGTGACCTACCCGCAGGAGGAGCCGCCGTGAAGCTCGGCATCGTCAGCCCGATCGTCACCGCCAACCCCGGCGCCCACGCGGCGTGGGAGGCGAAGGCGGGAATCGCCGAGCTCGCGCAGGTCGCCCGCACCGCGGACCGGCTCGGGTTCCACCACATGACGTGCAGCGAGCACGTAGCCGTCCCTCGAGAGGCCGCTGCCCAGCGAGGCGGCACGTACTGGGATCCGCTGGCGACCTTCGGCTATCTCGCCGCGGTCACCGAGCACCTGCGGCTAATGACCCAGGTGCTGGTCATCGGCTACCACCACCCCTTGGAGATCGCCAAGCGCTACGGCACCCTCGACCTCGTCAGCAACGGCCGGCTCCTCCTCGGGCTCGGCGTCGGCTCGCTCGAGGAGGAGTTCGCGCTCCTCGACCGGCCCTTCGCCGGTCGGGGCGAGCGCGCCGACGATGCCCTGGCTGCCCTGCGCGCGAGCCTCGGACGCCGCGAGCCGACCTACCACGGCAGCCACTACGAGTTCGACGATCTCGTCGTGGAGCCGTCCGCCCTCCAGGAGCGGGTGCCGCTCCTCATCGGCGGACGTACGGCCCGCAGCCTGCGCCGCGCCGTCGAGCTCGGCGACGGCTGGGTGCCGTTCGGGCTCGCGGTCGAGGACCTTCGCACCATGCTGAGCGCCCGCGATCTCCCCGACGGGTTCGAGGTGGTCCTCTCGCCCGGCCGCATGGTCGATCCGATCGGCGACGCAGAAGGTACGACCCGACGGCTGACCAGGCTCCGAGCCGCCGGCGCCACGCTCGTCACCACCGCGGTGGAGGCCACCTCGGTGGATCACTACTGCGACCAGCTGGAGACCCTGGCCGTGCTGGCCGAGGAGATCTCATGACTCTTCAGGAGACCACGATGGAAGACCGCCTCGCCCTGCTCGAGCGCCGCCTGGCGTCCCTGGAGGACGAACGCGAGATCGTGCAGCTGCTCACGACGTACGGGGCGCTGGCCGACTCGGGAAGCTCCGCGGAGGTCGCCGCGATCTGGACGGAGGACGGCGTCTACGACAACGACGTGATCTCGATGACCGGTCGCGACCAGATCTTCGCGATGGTCGAGTCCGCAGCTCACCAGGGCTACATCGCGCGCGGCTGCGCCCACTTCAACGGGCCGGTGTCGGTCCACGTCGACGGCGACACGGCCGTCGCCGTGAGCCACTCGCTGATGGTGCTGCACGAGGACGGTGCCTTCAGGATCAACCGGGCGACCGCCAACCACTGGCAGCTGCGGCGTACGGAAGAGGGCTGGCGCGCGACCGCTCGAGTCGGCCGGATCCTCGATGGCAACGAGCTCGCGCCGCTGCTGCTCCGGACCGGCGCGCTCGGGCAGCTCCCGCCCGACCCTGCCAGCTGACGCCGCCCGGCCGCCCGGTCAGTCCGCGGGGCGGAGCACGGCGAAGTCGCCGAGCCCGATCCTGATCGTGAACGTCCGCCGGCTGATCAGCCAGCCACGATCGGTGCGGGACCAGCGGTCGTCGTACTCCCCCAGGCACTCGTAGAAGGAGCCTTCCTTCGGCCCCGCCCCCACGTGGTAGACGCGGGCATAGGTGAGCGTGCGAGCACGATCCCCGTCGACCTGCACCCGATGGTTGCCGAGCAGGTGCTGGGTCGCGCCCACGCCGCCGAGGTGGGCCTGCATCCTGGCGACGATGGCCTCCGGACCACCGTCGACGCCATAGCCGTGCGCGTCATCGGTGACGGCACCGCGGATCGTGTCCCAGTCGCGGGCGTCGATGGCGGCGGCGATCTCCGCGAGTCGCTCGATCAGGGTGTCGCGGTCGTTCATCGGATGCCTCCTGTGGAAAGGGTGGTGCCCCGGACGTGCAGCACGTCCGGGACACCGGGCTGTCAGGGTCGGTCGGGACCGGTCAGTTGTCCACCCAGGCGTCGTCGAAGAGCACGGCGGTCTGCGTGGTGGGAGTGATGCCGTGGACGTTGTCGTTCCACGCCTCGAAGAAGCCGCCGAAGCCCACGTTGACGTAGGCGGCATCCTTCTTCCACAGCTCCTCGATCTCGGTCATGACCGTCAGGCCGTCCTCCGGATCGGTGACACCGCGGAGCTCACCGAGCAGGCGGTCCATCTCCGGATTGGCGTAGCGGCCCGGGTTCGCGGCCGACGTGCTGTTCATCGCGGTGTCCAGAGCGCTGTACGGGTCGGCGTCGGGGATGCTGTTGGAGGCGCGGGCGAGATCGAACGCACCCTCGACATAGACCTTCGACACCACGTCGGCGACGGAGCTGACCAGGTCGAGCTGGACGTCGAAGCCGACCGCGTCGAGCATCGCCTTGATCGCCACGGCCCCGGCCTTCGAGTCGGCGTCACCCATGCCCACATAGCGGAGCTTGCCGTCGAAGCCGTCGGCCTTCGCCTCCTCGACCAGCTTCTTGGCGGCCTCGGCGTCGGTCTCGACCGGCTCGACGTCCGTGCGCCAGATCGACGTCGGTGCCATCAGGCCGCGGTCGGCGAGGTCTTCCTGGCCGGTGGTCCGCTTGAGGTAGTTCTGCGCGTCGAAGGCCAGCTGGATGGCCTGCCGCACCCGCAGGTCGCTGGTCGCGGTGCCTTCGCGGTGGTTGAGGTTGAGGACCGGCGCACCGCTGATCCCGCTCATGTTGCCGCTCACGCCGTCGTCGACCAGCTGAGTGATGACCTTGTCCTGCGAGACGTAGATCAGGTCGGCCTCCTCGGCCTGGAGCGACTCGAGCTTCGCCTGGTCCGGGCCCAGCTGGAGGAACTCGATGCCGTCGAGGTTCGGGCGTCCGTCGAAGTAGTCCTCGTTGGCCTTCACGACGGTCTTCTCGCCGGGCGACTGGCTCTCGAGGACGAACGGACCGGCGCCGATCGGCTTGAACGCCTTCTCGTCCGCGTACGCAGCAGGCGCCAGGATCAGGCCGGGACCGGCCGCAAGGAGGGCCGGGAAGCGGGGCCAGGGCGCGGTGAAGGTGAAGGTGACCGTCGAGGCGTCGGTCGCGACCATCGACTTCAGGTTCGCCTGCAGGATCTGGCCGTGGAGCCCACGGTTGGTGATGAAGCGGTTGATGCTGGCGACGACCGCGTCCGCGTCGAGGGGTGTGCCGTCGGTGAACTTCACGCCGTCGCGCAACGCGAGCGTCCAGGTCGTGGAGTCGTCGCTCGAGAGCGACTCGGCGAGCTGCGGCTCGTACTCCGTCGTCTCGGGGTCGTAGCGCATCAGGGTGTCGTAGATCGAGGCCATCACGTTGAGGCCGGTCGATCCGGTGGGATAGGTCTTGGTCGGGTCGAGGACGGCGGCCTCGGAGTACTCCGCGACGCGCAGGGTCCCACCCTTCGTGGGCTCACCCGAGTCCTTCTCCACGTTGATGAGTCCGTCGCGGTAGATCTCCTCCGGCGCAACCTTCCTGGCCGTCGCGGAGCCATCGTTGCTGCCGCTGCCGCAGCCTGTCGCGGCCACTGCGAGTACGCACAGGGTCGCGGCCAGACGCGTGCGCATCGAGATGGGTGTCTTCACTGTTCACTCCAGTTGGTCTCGTGCATCGGAACGTGCGGTGCCTGCAGGCCCCCGAACGACCTGTGTTCGCCGTCACACTAGAAACCGTGCGATCGACCCACGACCGACGCTCCCGCTCAGTGGGTCGACAGCGGCGACGCGCCCCTGTGCTCGGCCGTCTCCGCCTCGATCCGGTCCCGGCCCTCGGCGTCGAGGAGGCGGTACTCCGCTGTCCTGCCGACGCGCATCCAGACCTGATCCGGCGTCCTCCACGCCGCCCGGCGCAGCGGGGCCTTGTCGATCTTGCCGCTGCCGGTGAGCGGCATCTGGTCGACCACGCGGACGTACGTCGGCCACCACTTGGCACCGAAGTCGGGCTGCGCCGCGAGGAACTCCCCGAACGCCACCGGGTCGAAGGAACCGCCCGGCTCCAGCTCGAGCGCCACCATCACGTTGTCGCCGGTGCGCGGGTCCGGGACGGCGTACACGGGCGCGGCGGCCACCCAGGACAGGCGCTGGATGACGCGCTCGACGGGCGCGGCGGAGAAGTTCTCGCTGTCGACGCGCAACCAGTCCGAGGATCGGCCGGCGAAGTAGAAGTAGCCCGCAACGTCTCGGTAGGCGAGGTCGCCGGACCAGAAGTCGTCGCCGCGGACCCGGTCGGCCATCGCGCCGGCGTTCTTGTAGTAGCCCTCGAAGGTGGGGACTGCTCCGACGGCGACCATCTGGCCGACCGCGGCGGCGTCGACCAGCCGCCCTCCGGAGTCGAAGCGGGCGCGGGGGCATTCCTCGCCCGTGGCCTCGTCCAGGACACGCACGTCCACACCGGCGGCGGGGAGACCGAGCGAGCCGACCGGGGTGTCGGGCGTCCGATTGATCCGGAAGACGCCTTCGCTGAGGCCGTACCCCTCCATCACCTCGCACCCGAACCGCTCGCCGAACAGACGGACATCGGTCTCGGAGGCCTCCGTGCCGAAGGCGAGCTCGAGAGTGCCGGTCCGGTCCTGCGGGCCCTCGGGGCGGGTCAGGACGTAGGAGAGCGCCCGGCCGACATAGTTCACGTACGTCGCCCCGTGGCGGTGGATGTCCTCGGCGAAACCGCTGGCCGAGAACTTCCTGGTCATCGCGACGGTCGCGCCCATGGCGATGGCCGGCGCGAGGTTCATCATCACGGCGTTGCCGTGGAAGAGCGGCATGCACAGGTACGTCACGGAGTCCCGCCGCATCCGGACCCGCTCGGAGATGGTCGCGGTGAGCCGCCCGAGCCGGCCCTGGCTGACGATCACCGCCTTCGGCGCACCGGTGCTGCCGGAGCTGAAGAGCAGCAGGGCGAGCCGATCGGGATCCGGCATCGCGGACTCCGCGGGCAGCCCGGCACCGCGATGTGGCGCCAGCCAGTCGTCGTAGGCGGGACTGAGGACGTCGAGGATCCGCACGCCGCTGATGTCACCGGCCAAGTGCCCCAGCCGGGGCTCGGTGACGATCAGGTCGACGTCGGCATGCCGAGCGTCCTGGGCGATCTCCGCTGCGCTGCGGCTCGCGTTCAGGCCCACCACCACGGCATCGGCAAGAGAGGCCGCGACGATCCAGAACACGTAGTCGGGCACGTTCTCGAGCAGGACGCCGACATGGACCTGCCGCCCCGCCGGGGCGGGCACGGCGCTCCGCAGGGCCGCGGCACGCACCGCTCCCTCGCGGAGCACCTGGCCCCAGGTCCACTGCCGGTCCTCGAAGCAGAGGCCGGGCGCATCGTCGCCGGCTCGGCTCGCCACGATCTGGGCGAAGGTCTCCATCACACTCACTCCTCGGCCGGCTGCTGCGCCGGCTGGTCGACACTTTCGGGACGTTCGGGACTTTCGGGTGCGGCCCTCCCGGTGCGGCCGAGGACCAGGCACGTCAGCGCCGCGAGCAACGACACGGCCGCGCCGACCAGGCCCGCGGCGACGAACCCGGACTCGCTCGTCTGCCGACCTTCCTCGGCGAAGACGTCGAGCACGGCCAGCGCGAGCGCGCTGCCGACCGACATCCCGAGGAACCGGAGGACCAGGTTGAAGCTGAGCGCGCTGCCCGTCTCGGCGGCAGGCACGAAGCGCACCATCAGCCAGGGCATCGAGTTGAAGGTCATCCCGCTGCCGAAGCCACCGATGACGACGGCGAGCGTGACCTTCACCAGCGAGTCGTGACCCACGGCCAGTGCCAGGCAGGCCGCGGTGAACAGGGCGCAGCCGCCGGCCAGGAGCCGGTCGGGTGTCACGAACCGGCTGGCCCACAGCGCGATCCGCGATCCCAGGACGCTCGTGACGGCGTACGGGGCCAGCATGAGGCCCGCGACGGCGACCGAGCGTCCGAGACCGTAGCCGTGCTCCTCGGTGGTCTGCACGAGGATCATCGCCAGCGAGAGCAGCAGGAACATGCCGAGCGCGGCCAGCAGTCCGCAGACGTTCGCGACCAGTACGCCGGGGCGGACCGCCACGCGCAGGTCGACCAGCGGGCGCTCGACCCGGAGCAGCCACCAGCCACAGGCCAGGTAGCACGCGACGCCGGCCAGGAGCAGCCCCAGCGTCAGCGGGGACGTGATCCCCCATGTCTTCGCCTGCGTCACCGCGAACAGCACGGCCGCGGTCGCGGCGCTCAGCAGCAGCGCGCCACCCCAGTCGACACCGCGGGGTGCGTCCTCATCGCTGTCCGGAACGACCACGAGCGCGACGACGAGCGCCGCGACCGACAGGCCGCACGCCCACCCGAAGGCCCCTTTGGTGCCCGCGAACGTCGCGATGAACGCGGTCACCGGGAAGCCGAGGCCGGCGGCGGTCACGTTCGCGACCGAGATCGCTGCCACCGCGCCTCTGACCCGAGGCTCCGGCAGCTCGCTGCGGGCGATCGAGAAGGCCAGGGGCACGATCGCGAAGGCGAGGCCCTGCAGGATCCGGCCGAACAGCAGCGGCCCGAAACCGAGCGGCAGCGCACCGAGCGCGGTGCCGAGCACCACGAGAACCAGGCAGCCGATGAGCACGGGCCTGCGCCGGCGTCCCACCCCGAGGCGGCCGGCGATCGGGCACACCACCGCCGCGGTCACGAGCGTCGAGGTGATCGCCCACTGGGCGGTCACCAGCGACACGCCCTCGGTCCGGGCGACCCCGGTCACCAGGGGCGTACCCAGGCTGCCGACGACCCCGGTGACGGTGGTGACCAGGAGGATGCCCGGGAGCACCCAGCGGGTGTCCCGGACATCCGTGCCTGCAGTCATCCGGATCAGTCGACCCAGGCGTCGTCGAGCATGATGATCGAGTTCGCCGCACCCGTGATGCCGTGCACGTCCTTGTTCCACACGCTCAGCTCGGAGTACGGACCGAAGGTCACGAACGGGACGTCCTCGTTGACCTGCTCCTGGATGGAGGCGATCGCGGCGAGCTGATCCTTCTTCGTGGTGGCGGCCTGGAAGGAGGCGATCAGAGCGTCCATCTCCGGGCTGGTGTGCATGCCGTAGACCTGCGTCCCGCCGCTGTGCATGGTCGCGTACATCCGGGCGAAGGGGTCGGCCTCGACGAAGTTGATGCTCCAGCCGGCGAGGTCGTAGTCACGCTCGACCGCGATCTTCGTGATCTGCTCGGAGATCGTGCGCGTCGGCTGGGGGTCGAGGGTCATCCCGACCGCCTCGAGCGATGCCTTGACCGCCTGGATCGAGGCCCGCGAGGCGGGGTCGGTGCCGTCGACGTAGGTGATGACGCCGTCCCAGCCGTCGGCCTTGGCCTCCTCGACGAGCTTGGTCGCCTCGGCACGATCGGGCTGGAGACCGGCGACGTCGGTGTGCCACACCGAGTAGTCGGGGAACAGGTCGGAGGAGGCGATGCCGGAACCGCCGAACATCCGCTCGAAGATCAGCGCGGGGTCGATGGCCAGGGCGATGGCCTTGCGGACCCGCGGGTCGTGGCCGGCCGCTCCTTCGGACGCGTTGATGATGGCCACGTTGCCGGCGGCACGCATGTTGACGTACGCCGGCAGGTCCTCCTCGAGCACCTCGTCGACCAGGTCGGGGTCACGAATCAGCGCGGAGTCGACGCCGCCGCTCAGCAGCGAGTCGAGGCTCGTGCGCTGGTCACCGAGGAACGCCATCTTGACGGTGTCCAGGTGAGGGGAACCGTCCCAGTAGTCCTGGCGCGCCTTCAGCTCGAGAGACTCACCGGGCTCCCAGGCCCCGAGGGTGAACGGGCCCGCACCGACGGGCGTGAACGTCCCGTCCGCTCCGACCGACGACTTCGCGACGATCAAGCCGGGGCCGGTGCTGAGAACACCCGGGAAGAGCGGCCACGGCCGGGCCAGCTCGTACGTCACGGTGTGCTCGTCGGTCGCGGTGACCGAGGTGACGTTGTCGACCCACAGAGCGGTCTCAGGTGCCTTCGCCGAGCCGTAGCGCTGCTGGCTCCAGACGACCGCCGCCGCGTCGAGCGGGGTGCCGTCGGAGAACGTCACGTCGTCGCGGAGTCTGAGCGTCCAGGTCGTGAAGTTCGCGTCCGGCTCGATGGACTCGGCCAACCGCGGCACGAACTCCTGCTTCTCCGGGTCGAAGGTCACCAGCGTGTCGTAGATGTTGGCCATCTCGTTGCCGCCGGTCGTCGCCGCGGCGATGGTGACGGTCGGATCGAGCGACGTCGGCTCCGTGTAGGCGCCATAGGTCAGCGTGCCGCCGTCCACCGGGTCGCCGCCGTCGGCGACGTTGCGGATCCCTTCCTCGAGGGCCTGCCCCTCCCTCGCGGGCTTCTTCCCGTCGCTGGACGCGCAGCCACTGGCGAGCATCGCCACGGCGATCAGGGCGGCAGCGGCGCTGCGCCCGATCAGACGTACGGACATGCGGACTCCTTCTCGTCGGTCCCCTGCCTCGGGCGAGGTGGGGCAGCTGTGCTCAGGTCAGCCGGACGTCGCGGCGGTTGACCTTGCCGGTCGCGTTGCGGGGCAGCTCGTCGAGCGTGATCTGCCAGCGGGTCGGCACCTTGTAGCGCGCGATCCCGGCCGCGGTGTGAGCGCACAGGTCCTCCGACGAGACGCTCTCCCCCGGGTGCAGCACCACGACCGCAGCGACCGCCTGGCCGTAGTCGGGGTCGGGGACACCCATCACGATGCACTCGCGCACCGCCGGGTGAGCGACGATGCGGTCCTCGACCTCGGCCGGGTAGATGTTCTCGCCGCCGCGCAGGATCAGGTCGGACCGGCGGCTCGCGATGTGGAGCTGACCGTCGGCGAGATGGCCGAGATCGCCGGTGCGGAACCACCGGTGCGGCGCGGTCGACGCGGCCGTCGCCTTGGCGTTGTTCCAGTAGCCGAGCATCATCTGAGCGCCGCGAAGGTGGATCTCACCCTCGATCCCGTCGGCCACCGGGCGGCCGTCGGTGTCACGGATCTCGACCTCGACCGTCGGCACCGGGCGTCCCACCGTCGACGGGTCCGCAGCCAGCTCGGCCGCCGAGGCGAGGGTCGCTGCGGTGCAGGACTCGGTGAGGCCGTACGTCGTGCCGAGGGACCGGCCGGCCTGGGGAATCGCGGTCCGCAGCGCCTCCTTGAGGCCGGGCGAGGACGGTGCGCTGCCGACCGAGAGGCTGCGCAGGGAGGAGAGGTCGAACTCCGCAAGCCGGTCACCGAGCTCGATGATGCGGGTCAGCATGGTCGGCATCGCACCCCAGTTGGTGACCCGCTCCTTCTCGATGAGCCGCAGCACCTGCTCGATGACGAACTTGCCCTGATAGATGACCGCGACGTCCCCGACGACGAGCCGGACGACCGCCAGGTTGTGCAGCGAGGCGATGTGGAACAGGGGCGAGACCAGCAGGAACCGGCGGTCCGCCTGCGGCAGCCCCAGCTCGGCGGCGACGGCGTCGTTGAGCAGGTGGAACCACACCGCGGCGATGACGTTGCGGTGGGAGTGGGTGGCGCCCTTCGCCCGACCGGTGGTGCCGCTGGTGAACAGGATCACCGCGGGATCGTCCTCGTCGATCTCGTGGTCCAGCTCCGGCAAGGGCGCGCCCGGGTGCTCGGCCGCGATGCGCGGCAGGTCCGACTCGACGCTCAGCAGCGGGACGTCCAGCCCCTCGGCCAGTCGGGCCCGCGGCTCGTCGACGATCAAGACCTTCGGCTCGGTGAGCTCGACGCCGTGGGCGAGCTCGGGTCGGGCCCACATCGAGTTCATCCCGACGGCGACGGCGCCGAGCGAGACCGCGGCCCAGAACCCGACGATCCACTCGGGGCAGTTGGCCGCGCACAGTCCGACCCGGTCGCCTCTGCCGACGCCGTGCTCCTCACGCAGCACCTTGGCGAGAGCGGCGACCTCGTCGTAGTGCTCGGCGAAGCCGATCCGCCGCTCTGCCGTGACCAGATAGTCCCGATCACCGTGGCTTCGCGACGACTCCAGGAGCTCACGCAGCGACCGTTGCCGGTTCACGTAGACGTCCATGGGCTCGCCGAGGACGTCCTCCGTCCGGATCTCGAGAGGCGCTCCGGGCGCGGTCAACAGGGCGACGGCCTCGTCACGGGTGCTCATGCTGCTTCGGTGTCCTCTCGTCCTTCGATCTGTGCTGGCTGAGTGCTGGCGACGCGGTCATCTGACCGTCAGCTGTCCGCCGTCGACGTTCCACGCCTGCCCGGTGACCCACGCGGCCTGGTCGCTGGCGAGGAAGGCCACCACGGCGGCGACCTCGTGCGGTTCTCCGCTCCTGCCGAGTGGCAGGTTGGCGCGGACGTACGCGCGCCACGACTCCGGGTCTCGATCGTCGAGACGTCCGGTCTCGGTCACGCCGGGGCAGACGGCATTCACCCGGATGCCGTGCGTGCCCAGCTCCTTGGCGGCCGAGGACGTCAGCGACTGCACCGCGGCCTTCGACGCCGAGTAAGCACCGGTCCCGGCTCCGCTCAGCTTCCCGCCGATCGAGGAGATGTTGATGATGCTGCCGCCGTCACCCTGCGCGACCAGGTGTCCCCCGAAGGTCCGCATCATCAGGAAGGTGCCCCGCAGGTTGACCGCCATCACCTGGTCGAACGCCTCGATCGACAGGTCGGTCAGCGGTACCCGGTCCTCTCCTCGTGAGGCCGCGGCGTTGTTGACGACGACGTCCACCCGACCGAGCTCGGCGAGCGTCAGATCCAGGAGCCGGCGTACGTCATCGGGATCTGCGACGTCGCAGACCACGGCCAGCGCCCGGCGGCCGAGGGCCCGGACCTCGTCGGCGACGGACTCGATGTCCCGCCACTCGGCGGCGACCTCGTCGGCGGGACGGTCCTCGGGACGCCGCCCGGTCCCGGTGACGACCACGTCGCAGCCGGCCCGGGCGAGCTCGACGGCCAGGGCGCGACCGATCGAGCGCATCCTGCCCGCGCCGGTGACGACCGCGACCTTGCCGTCGAGGCCGGTCAGCTCGTAGCCCATGGGATCTCCTCGAGCTCGATGAAGAGGCCGGTGGCCTCGACGGTGCGCTCGCCGTCGACCTCGACCCAGGACTCCGCGACGATCTTGCGACCCGAGATCTTCACGATCCGCGCCGCGAGGTCGACGGGGACGTCGAGCGGAGTGCGAGCGCGATATCTCATGTCGAGGGTCGCGGTGACCGCCCGGCGCCCGGTGGCCTGCACCAGCGTGCCGACCATGCAGTCCATCAGGTGCGCCAGGAACCCACCGTGCACCGAGTCCGGCGGCCCTTCGTAGAGCGCGTTCGGGACCGTCCTCGCCCGCGCCGTGTCGCCCTCGAGGTGCAGCGCCAACGGGAGCGCCTGCGGGTTGAACCGGAAGATCGGCAACGGCTGGTCCGCACCGGCCTCGCGGGCCCGCGCCGGGGCGTGGAAGTCGGCGCGCAGCACCCGGGCACGGCTCCGGCGGCCGAGCTCGTCGGTGAGTGCGTCCATCCGGGTCCTGGCAGCGCGGAGCTCGTCGACGTCGAGGTCGGCGGTGGCCGCGGCCAGCATCAGGCGCCGCGTGGCCGACGCGAGGGCGGCGACCTCCTCGGCGAGCTCGTCGGTGTGCTCCGGCGTGAGGGTCACGAGATCAGATCCTCTCGATGATCGCGCCGGTCACCTGGGCACCACCGGCACAGATCGCGACCATCGCGAACTGCTGGTCGCGCCGTTCGAGCTCGTCGAGCGCGGTCGCGATCAGGCGTACCCCGGTCGAGCCGACCGGGTGGCCCAGGGCGATCGCACCACCGTTGACGTTGAGCCTGTCGAGGTCGACGCCGTGCACGCGGGCGAAGGACAGCGGAACCGCGGCGAAGGCCTCGTTGACCTCGAACAGGTCGATGTCGCTGATGCTCATCCCGGTCCGCTGGAGGAGCCGCTCCCCTGCCCGGACCGGGCCGTCGAGGAGGTACTTCGGCTCGGCGCCGAGCAGGGTCTGGGCCACGATCCGGCCGCGGGGACGCAGCCCGAGCTCGGCGGCACGTGTCGCGGACATCAGCAGCGCGGCGGTGGCGCCGTCGGAGATCTGCGAGGCGGTGCCGGCGGTGTGCAGGCCACCCTCGCGGATCGTCTTCAGCCCGGCGAGCGCCTCGAGGCTGGTGTCCCGCAGGCCCTCGTCGCGGGTCACGACGGTGCCGTCGGGCAGCTTGACCTCGATCACCTGGTGGGCGTAGCGGCCGGCGTCCCACGCCTGCCGGGCCCGCTGCTGCGAAGCCAGGCCGAAGGAATCGAGGTCCTCCCGGGTCAGGCCCCGACGATCGGCGATCCGGTCGGCGGCCTCGTACTGGGCCGGTAGGTCGATGGTCCAGTCGTCGGGTCGGGGCCGGCCGACCGTGCCGTCGCCGAGGTTGGCGAGCAGGGGCACCCGCGACATGGCCTCGACACCGCAGGCGATGCCGGTGTCGATGTATCCGGCGGCGATCTGCGCCGCGACCAGGTGGACGGCCTGCTGGGCCGAGCCGCACTGGGCGTCGAGGGTGGTCGAGCCGACCTCCTCGGGGAGACCCGCGTGCAGCCAGGCGAAGCGGACGACGTTCCCGGACTGCTCTCCGGCCTGGGTGACGCAGCCGCCGATGACCTCGTCGACGGTGGCGGGGTCGACGCCGGTGCGCTCGAGGATCCCGCGCTGGGCGCGGCCGAGCAGGTCGACCGCGTGCAGGCCGGACAGGACACCTCCGCGGCGGCCGTACGGGGTGCGGATCGCGTCGACGATGACGGGCTCGGACATGGGGATCTCCTCGGTGGTCAGGCGGGCGCGCCGATGCGCGGAGCGGTGGGCAGTACGTCCCCGAGCTCGGCCGCGATCGCATCGCCGCTGCCGAAGGAGAAGGCGACCTGGCGGCCCCACAGGAAGTAGCGGTGGATCGGGTAGTCGATGTCGGCGCCGATCCCGCCGTGCAGGTGCTGCCCGGCGAGGACGACCCGCAGTCCCCCGACCGAGGCCCACCACTTGGCGACCAGGCTGGCCGGCTCGGCCGGCTCCTCGCCGCCCTGCTCGGGGTTGTCGAGCAGCCAGGCAGCCCTGTGGGTGGTCAGCCGGATCGCCTCGGTGTCGAGGTAGGCGTCGGTGGCGCGTACGGCGACAGCCTGGTTCGTGGACACCGGACGGCCGAACTGGACCCGCTCGGAGGTGTAGGCCGCGGTGATCCGCAGGTCCTCCTCGCAGACGCCGAGCGCGACCGCGGCGAGCGCGATCCGCAGCCGGCGTCGGGTCCACGCCGTCACGGTGGCGCCGTCGGCAGGCAGCAGATCGTCCTCGGTGAGGACGACGTCCTCGAAGACGATCGCACCGGCGCTCTCGTTGCTGGTGGCCGCGACGGGCACCACGGTGACGCCGGCCCGGTCGAGCGGGACGAGCGCGACCCGGAGGCCACCGTCCTCCGCCGTCACCGGTACGACGACCGCCTGGGCCACCGGCGCCGCGGGCACCTGGGGCAGCTCGCCGGTCACCCGCAGCCCGCCGTCGACCGCGAGACCGGTCAGCCGGGCGACCTGGCCGGGAGCGGCGTCGAAGGCACCGGTCACGATCGCGGTGCCTTCGATGATCGGGCCGACCCACTGCTCCACCTGGGCGGGCGAGCCGAACTCGGCGAGCGGCAGCGCGGCGCCGGCGACGACCGACCACAGCGGCACCGGCGCGACGTGGCGGCCCTGCTGCTCGAGGAGAGCGACCAGACCACCCATCCCGAGGCCCGCACCCCCGACGTCCTCGGAGAGGGCGATGCCGATCAGGCCGGAGGAGGCGAGCGTCTCCCACAGCCGGGCGTCGAAGCCGCCCTCGTTGCGCTCCACCTCGACGACGCGCTCCACCTGGGCCAGGTCGCCCAGGATCTGCGCGGCGAGGTCGCGTACCTCGGCGTGGTCCTCGGTGAGGTCGAAGTCCATGTCAGCTCCCCTTCTTCGTGTCGGTCGTGGCGGTCTGCGGAGTCTCCTTGCGGCGGGCGCCGAGCGTCATCCCGAGCGTCTTGGCCGCGACGATCTCGCGCATCACCTCGTTGGTGCCGCCGCCGAAGGTGTTGTTCTGGGCACGCCGTCCCAAGGACTCGACCCGGCCGTCGATCGCGGCCCCCGGCGAGCCGGGCCGCAGCAGCCCGGCCGCGCCGAGCACCTGCTGGAGCCTTCCGTACGCCGTCACGACCGCCTCGGTGCCGAAGATCTTGGCGGCGGCGGAGTCGCCCGGGCCGAGCGTGTTGGCGGCGACGTCGGAGACCAGGCGCAGGTTCATCAGGTCGGCGGCGCTGAGCAGCGCGTAGACCTCGGCCAGCGCGCTGCGCACCCACGGGACGTCGTAGAGGGTGGTGCCGGGGCCGAGCTTCTCGGCCTGCGCCCAGGCGAGCACGGCGTCGTACATCTGGTTGGCGATCCCACCGCGGGCGGCCAGCGCGACGCGCTCGTGGTTGAGCTGGCTGGTCATCAGCCTCCAGCCCTGGTTGAGCCCGCCGACCACGTTGCTCAGCGGAACGCGTACGTCCTCGTAGTAGGTCGCCGACGTGCTGATCCCACCCACGGTGTGGATCTCGGTGACCGAGAAGCCGGGGCTCGAGGTCGGCACCAGCACGACGGAGATGCCCTGGTGACGCGGGGCGTCGGGGTCGGTGCGGACCGCGAGCCAGACCCAGTCGGCGAACACACCGGCGCTGGTGAAGATCTTGTTGCCGTTGATGATCAGCTCGTCGCCGTCGATCCGGGCCCGGGTCTGCAGGCTGGCGAGGTCGGTGCCGGCGCCGGGCTCGGTGTAGCCGATCGCGAACATCAGCTCGCCGAGCAGGATCTTCGGGAGGAAGAAGTCCTTCTGCTCCTGCGAGCCGTGCTTCATCAGCGTCGGCGCGACGGTGTTGAGGGTGACCAGCGACAGCGGGGCGCCGGCGCGCAGCGCCTCGTCGTAGAAGACGTAGAGCGCCTCGGGGTCCTCGCCGCGGCCGCCGTACTCGGTCGGGAAGCCGAGGCCGAGCCAGCCGTCCTTGCCCATCCGGCGCAGGACCCGGTCAAAGACCGGACCACCCTCGGTCTGCTCGGCGAGCGCCGCGCGGTCCTCCTCGTCGATGGTGGCGGCGAAGTAGGCACGCAGCTCGGCGCGCAGTGCCTTGGAGCTGTCGGAGAGCTCGGGGTACATATCGCAGTTCCTTGCGGTCGATGGTGGAGGTCAGCGCGGGAGCCGGAGCACCCGGCGGGCGATGACGTTGAGCTGGATCTCGAGGGTGCCGCCGCCGACGAGCACGGCGGGCAGGCCGATGTGGTCGATGACCGGGCCGTCAGCGTCGTCGGTGTGCCTGCCGGTCGGGGGCACGGCGACCAGGGCGTGGCGGCCCAGGACGCGGAGCAGGTCACGGGAGTTGTCGCGCTGGGCGATCGCGTTGCAGACCTTCTGCACGCTGATCTCGGCGCCGAGGTCGAGCCCGTCGATGCGGGCCAGGACCGAGCGCAGGTTGAGCGCGGACAGCGCCATCTCCCGGCCGACGCACCGGCCGAGCACCTCGACGACGGCGTCCCGGGAGGCCTGGTGGTCGCCGGAGTCGAGCACCGCGCGGACGAGGTCGCTGGAGCCGTGGCTGAGCCGCGCGCCCATGCTGAGCCGCTCGTTGGCGAGCGTGGTGACGGCCAGCCGCCAGCCGGCGCCCGCCTCGGCGACCAGACAGTCGTCGGGCACGAAGACGTCGTCGAGGAAGACCTCGTTGAACTCGGAGAGACCGGTCGCCTGGCGCAGCGGACGTACGTCGACACCCTGGCTGCGCATGTCGACCAGGAAGTAGGAGATGCCTGCGTGCTTGGGAGCGTCGGGGTCGGTACGCGCCAGGCAGACTCCCCAGTCGGCCTCGGCGGCCATGGAGTTCCAGACCTTCTGACCGCTGATCAGCCAGCCGCCCTCGACCTTGCGGGCCCTCGTGGACAGGCCGGCGAGATCGGATCCGGCGCCGGGCTCGGAGAAGAGCTGGCACCAGAGGATCTCGCCGCGCAGGGTCGGGTCGAGGAAGCGCTGCTGCTGCTCGGTGGTGCCGTGCACGAGCAGGGTGGGCAGCACCCACTCGCCGATCACGGTCGAGGGCTGCGCGAGCGCCCGGCGGGTGAACTCCTGGGCGATGACGGCCTGCTCCTGCGGCCCTGCCGCACGCCCCCACGGTGCCGGGTAGTGCGGAGCCACCAACCGTGCCTCGGCGAGGTGCTCCTGACGGCGACCGCCCCGCGAGGACCCCCACCCGGAGGCAGGTACGCCGTCGTCGGGCAGCTCCAGCGCGGCGTCGAGGATCGTGGCGAGCTCTGCTCGCAGCTCGGGCAGCGCATCGTCGGCGACGAAGCCGAAGTCGCGATCGGCCTCGAGCGCCACCGCGCCGAGCCGGGCCGCCCACCTGCTCTCCTCACCGAGGACGGCGGAGAGGCTGATCGCGCGGCGCCAGTAGAGGTGGGCGTCGTGCTCCCAGGTGAAGCCGATGCCGCCGAAGAGCATGACGCCCTCCCCGGCCACGTCGACGACGGCCGGGAGTGCGGTGAGGCCGACCTGGGCGGCGGCGAGACGCTGCTGGTCGGCGGTGTCGTCGCCGGCACGCGCGGCGTCCCAGGCGACGGCGCAGATCATCTCGGCCTTGACCAGCATCGATGCGATCTTGTGCTGCACCGCCTGGAAGCTGCCGACCGGGACGCCGAACTGCCGGCGGGTGCCGACGTACTCGACGATCGTGTCGACGAACCAACGGGCGACACCGGCCGCGTCGGCGGCCAGCAGCGTGGCGGTGAGCAGGTCCACCGCGTGGTCGCTCGGCGCGGCCAGGACCGCGCTCGCCTCGACGGCGTGGCCTTCGAGGACCAGGCGGCCCACGGGACGGGTCAGGTCGGTGGCGGGCTCGACCCGGACCTCGCCGGCGGCAGGCGTCAGCGCGCACCACACCGGCTCCCCGGTCGCCGTGAGCGCGCGCACCACGACGATCTCGGCGCCGGGTAGTCCGAGCACGGGCAGGCTGGCGCCGGAGAGGGTCCAGCCGCCGTCGCACGGTGCCGCCGCGATGCCCGGTCCGTCGACCAGGGCGCCGGTGGCACCTTCGACGAAGCGCTCCAGCACCTGGCTCCGGACGAGACCGGTCGGCGCTGCCGCGACGGCGCCGCTGGCCAGGACGGTCGGCAGGAACGGACCTGGATGCAGGGCTCGGCCGAGCTGCTCGGCGACGACGGCGAGCTCCATCAGGCCGCCGCCCGCGCCACCGTCCGCCTCGGGCAGGTGGATGGCATGCAGGCCCTGCCGCAGCAGGGCGTCCCAGGCCTCCGGACGCTTGCCGGCGGCGAGGTCGTCGAGCCGGTCACGGGTCGCCTCGATCGGGGCGGCGCGGCGGGCCCAGGCGGCGACGGAGTCGGCCAGGTCGCGGTGGTCGTCGGTGAGAGCCAGAGGCATGTCAGAGCCGTTCGAGGAGGAGGCAGGTGGTGGCGGCCGAGGCGCAGATCGCGACCATCGCGACCTGGGCGTCACGGCGCTCCAGCTCGGCGAGCGCGGTCGCGATCAGCCGGATGCCGGTGGCGCCGGCCGGGTGGCCGAGGGCGATGGCGCCACCGTTCGGGTTGAGCCGGTCCTCGTCGACGCCGTGGACCTGCGCGAAGGACCTCGGGACGGAGGCGAAGGCCTCGTTGACCTCGAACACGTCGACGTCGCCGATCTTCATGCCCGCGCGGGCGAGCACCTTCGCCGCGGCCTCGATGGGGGCGTCGAGCATGTACTCCAGGTCGCCGCCCATCACGCACTGGTTGAGCAGTCGCGCCTTCGGCTTCAGCCCCAGGTCGCGGGCACGGTCCTCGGACATCAGCAGCGCGGCGCTGGCGCCGTCGGAGACCTGGGAGGAGGTTCCGGCCGTGTGCAGCCCACCCTCCTTGACCGGCTTCAGCTTGGCCAGGCCCTCCATCGAGGACTCCCGCAGGCCCTGGTCACGGGTGACGCCGGCCACCGGGATGATCTGGGGGTCGAAGACCCCGGCGTCCCACGCGGCAGCGGCGCGCTGTTGGGAGCGCAGGCCGAAGGCATCCAGGTCCTCGCGACCGAGGCCGCGGCGTACGGCGATCCGGTCGGCAGCGGTGTACTGGTCGGGGTTGGTGACCGACCAGCTCTCCGGCCGCGGAGTGCCGAGACCCTTCCCGGCCTTGTACGTCAACGGGACCCGCGACATCAGCTCGACGCCGCAGGCGATACCGACATCGAGCGAGCCGATCGCGATCTGGCCGGCCACCAGGCTGACCGCCTGGGCGGCGGTGCCGCACTGCGCGTCGATGGTCGTGGTACCGGTCGCGGTCGGCAGCCCGGCGTGCACCCAGGAGGTCCTGGTGATGTTGCCGAACTGCTCACCGATCGGGGTGACACAGCCGCCGATGGCCTGCTCGACCAGCTCGGGATCGATGCCGGTGCGTTCGAGGACGCCACGCTGGGCGTACCCGAGGAGCTCGGCGGCGTGGATGCCCGAGAGCCAGCCCTCGCGCTTGCCGAACGGGGTGCGGGCGGCGTCGACGATGACGGGTTTCATGCCGATCTCCTCAGCGGTCCGCGGACAGGACGAGGGCCGAGTGCGGCACCGGCGAGCCACCGGTGACCAGCACGTTCTCGAGCGTCTTGGCCGGTTGGTTGACCGAGGTCCCGCGGATCAGGCGTACGCCCTCGGCGATCCCGTTGACGCCGTGGATGTAGCCCTCGCCGAGCTGGCCGCCGTGGGTGTTGACCGGCAGCCGGCCGTCGACCTCGAGGTTGCCGTCGGCGATGAAGTGGCGGGCCTCGCCGCGGCCGCAGAAGCCGTACTCCTCCAGCTGCAGCAGCACCATCGGGGTGAACGCGTCGTAGAGGATCGCGGCGTCGATGTCGTCGGGACCGATCCCGGCCTGGCGCCACAGCTGCCGGGCGACCAGCTCGACCTCGGGCATCGCGTCGATGTCGTCGCGGTAGTAGCTGCTCATCGAGATCTGCTGCGGGCCGACGCCCTGCGCGGCGCCGGTGATGACGGCCGGCGGGTGCGGCAGGTCGCGGGCGCGCTCGGCGCTGACGATGACCAGCGCCTGGCCGCCGTCGCTCTCCTGGCAGCAGTCGAGCAGGCGCAGCGGGTCGGCGATCAGCCGCGAGGACTGGTGGTCCTCGATGGTGATCGGCCGCTCGTAGAACCACGCCTGCGGGTTGGTGGCGGCGTGCTTGCGGGAGAGCACGGAGATCTGGCCGAAGTCGGCACTCGTGGCGCCGTACTTCTCCATGTAGAGCCGCGCCAGGAAGGCCTCCTGCTGGGCCGGCGTGAGCAGGCCGTAGGGGTTGATCCAGTTGCGGTACTCCTGGTCGGTGTTCGCGGTGTAGGCGAACGGCGGCGGGCCCTGACCGAAGCGGTGTCCCGAGCGCTCGTTGAACGCGCGGTAGACCACGACGACGTCGGCGACACCGGAGGTGACCGCGAGCGCCGCCTGCTGGACCGGGGCGCAGGCGCCACCGCCGCCGTGCGGGATCCGGCTGAAGAACTTCAGCTCCGGGATGCCGAGGGCACGGGCGACCGCGATCTCCGGGTTCGTCTCCATGGTGAACAGGGCGAACCCGTCGACCTCCTCAACACCGATCTGGGCGTCCTCGAGGGCGGCGAGCACGGACTCGCATGCCAGCTGCCACTCGCTGCGCCCGGACTTCTTGGAGAACTCGGTCGCGCCGATCCCGGCGATCGCGGCGCCGCCGGAGAAACTGCTGCTCATCGGTTGCCTCCGGTGGACTGGTCGGTGGACTGGTTGGTGGGCTGGTCGAGGGTGACGGTCGCGGTGACGTGCGCACCGCGGGCGTTGCGGCCGGCGACGTTCAGCACGACAGCGCTCTCGGTGACCTCGGCGACGTCCCCGGAGAAGGTCATCGTGTCGCCGGGGAAGTTGGGGACGCCCAGGCGCAGGGCCACCTTGCGGATCCGGGTCGCCGGGCCGAACAGGTCGGTCACGTAGCGGTCCAGGAAGCCGTTGGTGGAGTTGATCGACATGAAGATGTCGGGCGTGCCCCGCTCGTTGGCCTTGCCGGGGTCGTGGTGGACGTCCTCGAAGTCCTGGCTGGCGATCGCGGTGGCCACGATGGTCGTGCGGTCCAGCGGCAGGGCCAGCTCGGGAAGGGTGGCGCCGGTCGTCACGGTCGCGAGGTCGAGGCTCACGCGGCACCTCCGACCGGACGCAGCTGCGGCAGCATCTCGCCGTGGGCGTGCTCGGCGAACCCGACCTCGAGCTCCATGCCGAGGCGCAGGTCGTCGTGGTCGACGCCGCTGATGTCGGCGACCAGGCGGGTCCCCTCCTCCAGGTCCACGAGCCCGACGGCGAGCGGGTAGGTGAAGGCGGGGTCCTGGGGGTGGTGGATCACGGTCCAGCTGTGCAGCGTGCACCGACCGCTCGCGGTCACGGTGTCCCAGGCGAACGACCGGCACGACGCGCACGCGGGCGCCGGCGGATGGCGTAGGGTCTTGCAGTCGCCGCACCGCTGGATCTCCAGCCGCCCCTCACGGGCCGCGGTGAAGAAGAACTCGTTGTCCTGGGTGACGGTCAGACCAGGGACGGACGTACGCCGCTCCTGAGGTGCTTCGGCGCTCATGCTGCGGGCTCCTTCGGGGCGTCCTTGGTGGTGGGATCGAAGCGGAGGATCACGAACCTCTCGTCCACGAGGAGCTGGTCCTCCTGGTCGACGTAGCGCTTGCGCAGGGTGATGAAGCAGCCGTTGCCGAGGCCGGTGCGCTTGATCGGCGAGATGTCCTCGATCGTGAAGTGGCAGGTCACGCGTGTTCCAGGAGTGAGCTCGCGGACGTACTCCTGCTCCTGGGCCGTGGCCACCACGGAGGTGAAGCCGTGCTCGTCGAGGAGGGCGAGGAGCCGGGAGTACGCGTGGTCCTCCTGAACGCCTTCCGCGCGCAGAGCCTGGACCTGACGCCAACGGCGGTAGCCCTGCATCACCCAGGTCGTGACCATGGCCGGCGGGCAGACGACGTCGTCGCGGCCGGTGGCGCGGGCGGCCTCGGCGTCGACGTAGACCGGGTTGAGATCGTCGTGGGCCTCCACCCAGTTGCGGATCATCGCCTCGTTGACGGCGTACCGCGACACCCGGGGTGGTTCGGCCACCTCGCCGACGAAGTCCCCGAATCGGGCCTCGAGCTCTTCCATCGATCGTCCTCCACCTGGCCGGAATTGAGCAAGCGCTTGGTCCATCATGTGCCTCGCCGCCGATCGGCGCGAGGAGTCCTCCCGCCCAGCGGACGTTCTCCCCCTCGATCAGCGCCGCAGCATGTCCTGGACCGCGCGCCAGCCGAAGGCCATCGCCGTCCCGATCGGGACGCCCGGACCGGGGTAACAGGCTCCGGAGAGCGAGGCGCTGGCGTTTCCGGTGGCGTAGAGCCCCTCGACGGGACGGTCGTCGGCACCCAGGACCCGGGCGTCGACGTCGGTGCGCAGACCGCCCTTGGTCCCGAGGTCGGCAAGGACCATCCTGGCGGCGTAGAACGGCGGCCGGTCGAGCGCGACGAGCGCCGCGTTGGGCCCGTCCCCGACCGCGAAGAACCGGTCGTACTCGTCCTCACCTCGGCCGAAGTCCGCATCGGCGCCGGAGGCGGCGAAGCCGTTGAACCGGTCGACGGTCTCCTGCAGCGCCTGCTCCGGGAGGCCCGTGCCGGCGGCGAGCTCGGCGAGCGAGTCAGCCCGGACCCAGGTCCCTGCGGCGAGGTGCTCCTCGGCCGGCGCGGCCGGCATCGTGATCGCCGGCGCGACGCCGCCGGAGCGCGAGTCGAAGACGAACCAGGCCGGGATGCGGTCGGGTTCGGCGGAGAGCCGGCGGCCCATCTGGTCGTAGGGCAGCGACTCGTTGGCGAACCGGTGCCCGTGCTGGTCCACGATGACGCCGCCGCGGAAGCCGAGCGTGAACGCGGCCTGGCCGTCGGGGGTGACCAGGCCCGGGCACCACCAGCCCTCGTGCATCAGCTCGGTGGTCGCGCCCACCGCCGTGGCCGCCGCGATCGGCTCGCCCGTGTTGGTCCCGGCCGGCGCCATCGCCCACTCGGCAGCCCCCGGGACGGCGTACTTCGTCCGCAGGTCCTGGTTGCGCTCGAACCCGCCGCTGCCGAGGAGGACCCCGCGCGTCGCGGCGATGCGCCGCGGTCCGTCCATGGTCGAGACGACCACGCCGCTGACCCGGCCGTCGGTCGTGATCAGCTCCGTCATCGGCGTCTCGGTACGCACCGTTCCGCCGTTGTCGTGGAAGGCGTGCAGCATGCGTCCGATCAGGGCGCGACCGCCGACCAGCGGCTGGTCGGGATCGTGGCCGAGTCCGGCGCGATCACGGTCGACGACCGGGCGTACGAGCTCGGCCAGGCCGGCCGGCAGCGCGTCCTGCGCCAGTGGGCGCGGCACGATCGAGCGTCCGCCCGGCACCCGCCCGGGCGCCTCGAAGTAGTCGGGGAAGGCCTGGGCGACCAACTCGATCGCCGGCTCGGCCTCCAGCTCGGCCACCACGGCGGGCGCGGCCTCGAGGAACGCCTCCTGGCGGTCCAGCTCGTCCTCGCCGAGCAATGCCCGCAGGTACGTCCTCCCCGACTCGGTCGAGTCCGCCGACCCCGCCCGGCGGGTGGCGTCGTTGCCCGGCAGCCAGGCCGCGGCCCCGGAGTACGCCGACGTACCACCGAGGAGCGCCGACTTCTCCAGCACCACCGTGCTCAGGCCATTCCGCGCCGCGGTGACCGCGGCGGCCATCGCGCCGGCTCCGGAGCCGACCACGACCACGTCGTAGGTCTCGTCGTACTGGGTTGTCATGGAGCCTCCTGCCTCGGGGGATGATCCCGGCCACTGTGGCGTCCGCGCGCGATGCGCCGAGCGTCTCCTCCCGATCAGCGGGCGCAGCCCGTCCCTGAGACCCGGAAGAGCGGCACGCTGCCCCGGTGCAGACCTCGCCACCCAACCCGACCTTCAAGCACCTGCTGAGCCCCGGGGCGATCGGCCCGATGAGCCTCGCCAACCGCGTGGTGATGCCCGCGATGGACATGAACCTCTGCGACGAGGGTGTCCTCGAGGACGGGGACATCGCCCACTACGCCGCGCGCGCCGCCGGCGGGACCGGCCTGGTGATCACCTCGGCAGCCGCCGTCGCGTACCCGATCGGGGCGACCAGCCGCAAGGAGCCCGGCCTCTCCGACGACAGGTTCATCCCCGGCCTGCGTGCGCTGGCCGACGCCGTCCACGCCGAGGGCGCCAAGCTCTGCGTCCAGGCCACCCACCACGGCAAGATGTCGAAGGTCGACACCGCCGACGGGCGCCCGCTGTTCGTACCGTCGATGCCGGTCGGCGAGCGGGACATGTCCGCCCTGCGCGACAACACCCCCACCGAGCTCGGCGCGATGGCGACCGCCGTGTCCGAGGGCAAGACACCCAGCTTCCGTGAGGCGACCGAGGAGGACATCGCCTGGCTGGTCGGGCAGTTCGCCGACGCCGCCCGCCGAGTCATGCGGGCCGGAGCGGACGCGTTCGAGATCCACGCCGCCCACGGCTACGTGCTCGGCACCTTCCTCAGCCGCGCCGACAACCGTCGTACGGACCGGTGGGGCGGGTCGCTGGAGAACCGGGCCCGGCTCGCCTGCGACGTCATCCGCGCCGTCCGCGCCGCTGTCGGCGACGGCCTGGCGATCCTGGTCCGCGTCGCCGGCAAGGAGTACGGCGAGGAGGGCTCGCTCACCACCGAGGAGGCCGTCGCCGCCTCCCGCCTGTTCGAGGAGGCGGGCGCCGACGCGATCCACGTGACCGGCTGGGCTCGCAACCCGTTCCGCGACTTCACCGACGGCCCGCTGCCCAACCTGGTGGGCGCGTACGTCGACCTGGCCCGTGCCGTGAAGGCCGCGGTCACGATCCCGGTGATCGCGGTCGGCCGGGTGCTCCCGGCCGTCGGCGAGGAGCTGATCGCCGGCGGCGGCGCCGACTTCGTGGCGATGGGACGCCAGCTGCTCGCCGACCCCGAGCTGGTCGGCAAGCTGCGCGAGGGTCGCGCGGCATCGGTGCGCCCGTGCATCAACTGCTACGTCTGCGTCGAGCAGAACTTCTGGGACGGCGTCCCCGTGTGCGCGGTCAACCCGGCACTCGGCAACGAGACCCTGCTGCCGTTCCCGAAGCTCGCCGCGCGCCGCCACGTCGTGGTGGTCGGCGGCGGGCCTGGCGGCATGGAGGCGGCCCGCGTGGCCGCCGAGCGCGGCCACCGGGTCACCCTGGTCGAGAAGGGCGACCGGCTGGGCGGATCGGCCTGGTTCTCCCAGCTCACCACCCCCGCCAACGGACCGCTGCTCGACTGGCTGCAGCACGAGGTGGAACGGCTCGGCGTCGACGTACGCCTCAGCGAGACCGCCGACGCCGACGCGCTCGCAGCCCTCGCCCCGGACGTCGTCGTGCTGGCGACGGGCGCCCACCGCGGCATCCCCTCCGTGCCCGGCGCCGACCTCCCCCACGTCCACACCGGCGACACCCTGCGCGGGCTGATCACCGGCGAGAGCGACTCCGGCAGCCGTACGCTGCGCCTGCTCGGCAAGGCGGGCCGGATGAGCGGGCTGACCCGTGACCCGGAGCGGATCCGGGAGCTGACCCGCAAGGTGCTGCCCATCGGCAAGGACGTCGTGGTCATCGGCGGCACGCTCGTCGGCCTGGAGCTGGCCGAGTTCCTCGCCGAGCGCCGCAAGAGCGTCACCGTCCTCGAGCACGGCTCCCAGGCCGGGCTGCCGATGGCGATCCCGCGCCGGTGGACCGCCGTGCGCCAGGCCTCCGAGCACGGCGTCACGATCCATCGCGACACCGAGGTCGTCGAGATCACCCCGACCCAGGTCCGCTACCGGCTCGGCGAGGAGACCTCCGCCGTCGCCGCGGACCTCGTCGTCGTGGCCTCCCACGTCGAGTCCGGCGCGCCGCTCGCCGACGACCTCCAGGCCCGCGGGCTGGAGGTCCACGTCGTCGGCGACGCCGGCGAGGTCGGCTACATCCAGGGCGCCATCCACTCGGCCTGGCGAGTCGCCCGCGCCCTGTGAAACACATCCCATCCACCGAGGAGACCGTCATGACCGAACGCATCACCTATGCCCGAGCGACGCACGGCGAGGAGGAGATCCAGGCCGTGCTCGACGTCCTGCACCGGGGACACCAAGGCCTGCGGATCGGACCGTCCGTCGCCGAGATGGAGACGCGGGTCGCCGCACTGAGCGGCAAGGAGTACGGCGTGATGTGCAACTCCGGCTCCTCGGCGCTCTACGTCGCCGTCGAGCTGCTCGGCCTGCCCGCGGGCAGCGAGGTGATCACCTCGCCGCTCACGTTCTCGACCGACGTGGCTCCGCTGGTGCGCGCGGGCCTGGTGCCGGTCTTCGTCGACGTCGAACCGGCCACGTTCAACGCCGATGCGGCGAAGATCGAGGCGCTCGTCACCGAGCGCACCGGTGCGATCCTGCTCCCGAACCTCGCCGGCAACGCACCTGACTGGGACGTCGTACGCGACGTCGCCGACCGGCACGCCCTCAAGGTCATCGAGGACACCTGCGACGCGCTCGGCGCGACCTTGCGCGGCACCCCGACGGGCGCACGAGCCGACTACAGCTGCACCAGCTTCGCGATGGCCCACATCATCACCTGCGCCGGCACCGGCGGCATGGTGATGACCGACGACGTCACCGACCGCGACCAGGCGCTGCTGCTGCGTCGCTGGGGTCGTCGCTCGGAGCCCAACCTGTTCGGGAACGGCACCAGCCGGGTCTTCCGTGAGCAGCTCGACGGTGTCGACTACGACAACGACTTCATCTTCGACACCCTGGCGTGGAACTTCGAGCCCTCCGAGCTGGGCGCCGCCTACGGGGTCGTCCAGCTGAACAAGCTGGCCGCCAACTACGAGCGCCGCAAGAAGACCTTCGCGGCCTACACGGCGGCGTTCGGGGCGTACCCGGAGCTCTTCACCACCCCGGTCGAGCTTCCCGAGCTCGACACCGCCTGGCTGTGCTACCCGGTCCTGGTCGACGCCGACGCGCCGTTCTCCCGTGGCGACCTGCAGGAGGCGATCGAGGCGGACGGCATCGACACCCGCACCGTCTGGAGCGGCAACGTGACCAGGCACCCGATGATGGCCGGCATCGACCATCGGGTCCCGGACGACGGGCTGCCCCACGCCGACGCGGTCTTCGAGCGCGGGATGAGCCTCGGCATGAGCCACGGCCTCACCGACGCTCATGTCGAGCGGGTGACCGACTCGATCCACCGGTACGCCGCCCGCTGGGTCTGAGCCGAGATCGACTCTGCCGCCCCACTCCAGGAGTGGGGCGGCAGAGTCTTTCGTCGGAGATCAGCCGAAGAACGCCTGGCCACCGTCGAGCGGGATCGTGGCGCCGGTGAGGTAGCGCATGTCCTCGCCCAGGAGAGCGACGACGGCACGGCCGATGTCCAGCTCGCAGTCCCCGATCCGGCCCATCGGGATGGCGGCGACGAACTCCTCGGCCTCCTCGGGGTTCTGCTCCGTCCACCACTTCAGCCCCGGCGAGAGCGCGTGCGGGGCGATGCTGTTGGCACGGATCCCGTCGCGGGCCCACTCGACGGCCGCGGTGCGGGTGAGGGCGCGGACGGCCTGCTTGGCCGCGGCGTACACGCCGTAGGTCGTCGGGTCCCAGCGCACCATCGCGGAGGTGACCAGGTTGACGACGTTGCCGCCGCCGCGGGCGACGAAGTGCGGGTGGCACGCCTTCATGAACGCCAGCGTCGCGAACGGGCCCGACGCGAAGCTCCGCTCGACGGCTTCGTCGTCGATGGTGAGCAGCGGCCCGTACGCACCGGAGTAGGCGTTGTTGACCAGGATGTCGACACCGCCCATCGTCTCGACGACTTGGGCGACGGTGGCCGGGATCGTGCTGGTCTCGGTGATGTCGCAGACGAACGGGACGGCGCGCACCCCGCGCTCCACGAGCAGCTCGCAGGTGGTCTCGAGCTTCGCCGCCGTACGACCGACGACAGCCACGTCCGCGCCCTCGGTCGCCAGTGCCAGCGCGATGCCTTGCCCGACGCCCTGCCCCGCTCCGGTCACCAGCGCGACCTTTCCCACCAGGGAACCCATCTCCAACCTCCTAGATCATGACCGCACGACGCGGCACGCAGTCATGATGGTTCTCGGCGGCGGGATCGGTAGGGGTCGTTACTGCTGAGCGGAATCAGCCGAAGACCGCCCGGGCGGCGGTGATGGCCGGCCCGCGTTCGGTGACCACGTCCAGGCCACCGTCGGCCCAGCCGCGGACGGTCAGCGGCTCGCCGGGGAACACGGGAGCGGCGAAGCGTCCCTCGAGCTGGGTCAGGTCGGCCGGGTGGGCGCCGGTCTCGCGCGCCGCGACGAGGGTCGCGGCCGACAGGGTCGCCAGGCCGTGCAGGATCGGTCGCGGCTGGTCGATGGCCGCCGCGGCCGCGGGGTCGACGTGGATGTGGTGACGGTCGCCGAGCAGCCGGTAGATCAGGGCCGCGTTGTCCGCGGTGGCGAGCTCGGTGCTCCACGCCGGAGCATCGTCCGGGGGCGACACCCGACCGGGGCCCCGATCGCCGCCGAACCCGCCCCGACCGGGGGCGAACAGCGACCAGGTGGCGACGAAGTGCTCGCTCTCGACAGCGAGGTCGTAGACCGCGGCCGCGCCCTTGTCCCAGACGCCGGTCACCCGCGCGGTCATGGTGATCTCGCCGCTGGCCGGCAGTGGTTTCAGGACGGTCAGCGCCTGAGCACCGTGCAGTGCCGTACGCGTGTCCCAGGCCCCGGCCGCACCGAGCACGTCCGGGGCCCACTGAGCGAGCGTGAGAGCGAAGCCGGGAAGCACCCGGAGCCGCTCCTCGAAGACGAGGTCGATCTCGTCCGGCCGGGCGCCGACGGCAAGGGCGAACAGGATCGGGTCCCGGTCGGACCAAGCGACCGTACGCTCACCGACGGTCAGCCCGATCCAGTCACCGGCCGGCGCATCGGCGTGGGGGAGGGCGCTCACGAGCGCCGACGCGACCTCACCTGTCCTGTCGATCTCGTACGCCATGGTGCTCCCGTTCTCGAGTCTCAGCACGAACAGACGCATCCTGCTGACGCGCGAGATACCGGTCGAGCCGCGCTCCCGCTCACCGGGCGCCGACCCGATGAGCGGGAGCACTGCTCGCGCCCGGGCCTTCGGCGTACCTATCGTCACGGGCGCCGACCCAAGACCGACCGAAGGAGCAATCGTGGGCAACATCGACCTCACCGGACGGACCGCCGTGGTCACCGGAGCAGGCGCCGGGCTCGGCCGGGCCGAGGCGCTCGCCCTGGCCGGGCAGGGCGCGAACGTCGTCGTCAACGACATGGGCGACGCGGCCGACCAGGTTGTCGCCGAGATCGAGGCCCTCGGCCGCAAGGCGATCGCCGTCAAGGGCGACGTGAGCAGCTGGGCGATGGGCCAGCAGCTCGTCGACGCCGCGGTCGACACCTTCGGCAGCCTCGACGTCGTCGTCAACAACGCCGGCATCCTGCGCGACACGATGCTCTTCAACATGAGCGAGCAGCAGTGGGACGACGTGATCCGGGTCCACCTCAAGGGCCATGCCGCGGTCTCGCGGGCGGCGTCCGTCTACTTCCGCTCCGCCTCCAAGACCGCCGGCGGCCCGGTCTTCGGCCGGGTCGTCAACACCGCCTCGGAGGCGTTCCTCTTCGGCGCCGCCGGCCAGTCCAACTATGCCGCCGCCAAGGCGGGGATCGTGGCCCTGACCCTGTCGACCTCTCGCGGTCTGGAGCGCTACGGCGTGACCGCCAACGCGATCTGCCCGCGGGCGCGCACCGAGATGACCTCGCACGTCTTCGCCGAGGACGGCGACACCGAGCGCCTGGACATCCTCGCCCCCGAGCGGGTGGCCTCCTTCGTCGGCTATCTCGCCTCCCCCGCTTCGGCAGGCATCAGCGGCCAGGTCTTCGTCGTCTACGGGGACATGGTGGCCCTGATGGCGGCCCCGACGGTCGAGAACAAGTTCGTCGCGGCCGACGGCACGTTCTCCGTCGACGAGCTCGACGCCCAGCTCACGCCCTACTTCGAGGGCCGCTCGCCCTACCAGACCTACGCCGCGTTCAGCGTGGCGAAGCTGGACACCACCGGCATCGAGAACGTCGCCGGCTGATGACTCCCGCTCCCGACCCACGCACCGTGGCCGAGCTGATCGACGCGGGAGCGAGACGCTTCGGTGACCGGCCGGCGCTCGTCGAAGGCGCCCGCACCTGGACCTACGCCGAGCTCGCCGAGGACGTACGCCGCACCGCGCGGGCCCACATCGCCGCCGGGGTCCGCCCCGGCGGCCGGGTCGCGATCTGGGCGCCCAACCGGTCCGAGTACGTCCTCGCGATGCTGGGTGCGCAGCTGGCCGGCGCGGCCGTCGTACCCCTCAACACGCGCTACCGAGGCCGCGAAGCGCGCGTCGTGCTCGAGCGGTCGCGAGCGGTCTCGCTCGTCGTCGCGAACGGCTTCCTCGGCAACGACTACCTGGCGATGCTGCGAGAGTCCGCGCCCGGCGGCGGTCTCCCCCATCTGCGCACGATCGTCGATCTCGACGGCGGCACGAGCGAGGGGGTCCTGAGCTGGCCGGACTTCATGGCCGGAGCCGACCGGGTCACCACCGACGAGCTGGCGGCCGCGGAGGCGACGCTGACGCCGGACACGATGTGCGACCTGCTGTTCACCTCGGGCACCACCGGCGTACCCAAGGGCGTGATGAGCGCCCATCGGCAGACGTTGGGCGTCGCTCAGGTCTGGGCGGAAGGCGCTGGGCTCACCGAGCTCGACCGGTACGCCATCGTGAACCCGTTCTTCCACGGGTTCGGCTACAAGGCAGGGATCATGGCCGCGCTCTCGGCAGGCTCCGCGATCCACCCCGTCGCCAGCTTCGACCCCGAGAGGCTCATGGCCCAGGTGGAGCGTGAGCAGATCACCGTGCTCCCGGGGCCGCCGACGATCTTCATCACCCTGATCGACCATCCGCGCCTCGCCGACTTCGACCTGTCCTCGCTGCGGTTCGCGATCGCCGGGGCGGCCACCGTCCCGGAGACGCTCTTCGAGCAGATGCTCGACGTGCTCGGGTTCGACCAGGTGGGCCAGGCGTACGGACTCACCGAGTGCCTCGTCGCCACCCAGTCCCGGCCCCACGAGGACCCGCGTCACGTCGCCGACACCACCGGTCCCGCCGTGCGCGGGATCGAGGTGCGGGTGGTCGACGCCGCCGGCGTCGATGCGGCGCTCGGCGAGGACGGCGAGATCTGGCTGCGCGGCGAGAACGTCATGCTCGGCTACTTCGAGGACCCCGAGGCGACCGCCGAGGCCATCGACGGCGACGGCTGGCTGCGCACCGGTGACGTCGGCCGGCTCGACGAGCACGGCTGTCTGAAGATCACCGACCGGATCAAGGACATGTTCACCGTCGGCGGATTCAACGTCTATCCGGCCGAGGTCGAGAACGTTCTCACCGGTCACCCCGACGTCATCGAGGCTGCCGTCGTCGGCGTCGCGGACGAGCGGATGGGCGACGTCGGGCACGCCCACCTCCGGCTCCGTGCCGGTGCCGCACTCGACGACACCGTCCTGACGGCGTACTGCCGTGAGCGGCTGGCGAACTTCAAGGTCCCGCGGGCGTTCACGGTCGTGGAGGAGTTCCCGCGCAACGCGAGCGGGAAGATCCTCAAGCACGCCCTCTGAGCTGCCGGTCTCCCTCAGCCGTAGGTGACCTTCACCGTGTCGGTGACCGGCACCGACTGGCAGCCCAGCCGGATGCCGTCGGCGAGGTCGTCCTCGTCGAGCACGTCGTTGCGGAGCATCTTCACATCGCCCTCGAGGAGCTGGACCGCGCAGGCGGAGCACTCCCCCTCACGGCAGGAGAACGGCGCCTTCACCCCCTTGCTCTCCAGGAAGTCGAGCAGGGTGGTGCCCGGGTCCCAGTCGTCGAAGATGCGCTCGCAACCGTCGAGCTCGACCTCGAGCTTCACCGGGGCTGCTGCGCTCTCGTCGACGGCGAGCGCGGGCTCCGGCTCGGTCTCCCGCTCGACGTGCCCGAACGGGTTCCCGCCGAGCGACACGAACTTCTCCTGGTGCCTCCGCTCACGCGGGAACCCGAGCTCTTTGAGCGCGGCCGTGACCATGCTCATGAACGGCGCCGGGCCGCAGGTGAACGCATCCGAGGAGAGATGCTCCGCCGCGTACGCCTTCAGCTGCTCGGTCGTCGGCAGCCCCTGGACCGACTCCAGCCAGTGGACCACCTGGAGCCGATCGGGATGCCGGGCCGCCAGCTCGGACAGCTCGGGGGCGAAGATGACCGAGTCCTGGTCGCGGTTGGCGTAGAAGATCACGATCCGGCCGTTGCCCTCCGACAACGCAGCCCTCGTGATCGACATGATCGGGGTGACGCCCGAGCCCGCGGCGAAGAGCAGCAGGTCACGGTCGTACGAAGCCGGGGTGAAGATGCCGGAAGGCGGTAGCACCCGCAGCGTGTCGCCGACCACGAGCTCGTCGCAGATCCAGTTCGAGGCGTACCCGTCGACCGTACGCTTCACCGTGACCGTCAGGTATCCGCCGTCGTAGGGGCTGCTCGACAGCGAATAGCAGCGGGCCGCTATATCGGTGGTGTCGCTCGGGACGGCGACCGTCAGGAACTGGCCGGGCCGGTAGGCGAACGCCTCTTCCGCACCTGCCGGCACGGCAAAACGGATCGACTTCGCGTGCTCCGTCTCGTCGACGATGTCGACGATCTCCAGAACGAAGGACTCGGTGTCCAAGGATCTCCCCTAGCGCGGTTGAGAGGGTGGCGACGATGCTGCCACCGACCGCCCGCCGGATCAGGTGCCCCTCCCGCCCACCGGAAGCCACCGCTCACGCCTCAGCGCGTGACATCGCCACCAGACTCCTCACGACGGTCACCGCCTGACGACCCAACGCCGATCGGTCGTCCCGCGACAACCGATCGGCTGGGCCCGAAACTGTCTACCGCGCAGCCACGCGGAGCGTGCTGTTCGCGGGCAGGTCGACGCTCTCGGCGTTGGAGCTACCCTCGAAAGATGCGGTGACCTCCTGACCCGGCCGCAGGCCGCGGTCGAGAGTGCAGGTCGCAACCCCCGTGTCGTCCGTGACAGCGGTGCAGATGTCGCGGGAACCAGTCACACCGAAGGTCACGGTCTGGCCGGCCACGACGCCCCAACCCGGCTCTGTGTCCGGTGATCCCCACCCGGTCTCGAGCTGTGCCGTGACAGTCTTGGCCCGGGCCTCGGGCTGCTCGATCTCGAGCGAGACCACCCGCCACACAGGTACGTCGGTAGCCGGGTCGACGCTGGCGAGCCAGGCGGCCGCACACCCGCGCCAGATCGCGGCGGCACGCAGCGTCCGGTCCTCCCCGATGACGAACGGGTTCGGCGAGCGGGTGCCCGCGCGGTCGATGGCCTGCATCCTGACCAGCGACCCGTCTGAGGTGGGGTGGGTCAGGATCGAGCCGTCCGCGTCGTACTCGTCTACGAGTCGGTAGGTGCGCTCGGTGCCGGTCAGATAGCCCTTCGCCGCCTCGACTCCACGCGGGTGGCCCTGGCGGCCGCCCAGGAGCATCAGGTGTCGCTCCTTGCCCTGGCTCACCGGGATGAGGAAGTTCAGCGCTCCCGGAGTGTGCCCGGGGATGGACTGGACGACGATGGTGGTGCCGCCGACGGTCATCTCCTGCGGCTCTGCGATGCCGGAATCGATGAGCTCGGGGTCGTACGCCTTTCCGGGCGCGTCGGCGGAGCCGATGTAGATGTCGAGGTCGGGACCGAACTCGGCGCGGAGCTGGTTCGCACCGCCGTCGTGATCACCGTGACCGTGGGAGACGAAGACGGCCTCGAGCGGGTGTTTGTCCCCCAGGCCGAGCGTACGCAGGGATGGCATCGTGTATTCGGCGACCTCTGCGGCGTTGTTCTGGGTGTCGAAGAGCACGAAACCGCCGGTCTCGGTCCGGAGGATGTACTGGCCGACGTACTGAGTGCCGACGTACCAGAGATCGTCGAAGACCCGGGTGAGCGGCACCTTGGTGTCGTGGCGCTCGGCGCTGGTCCGGTCATAGAAGTCCGGATCCTCCACCGCATCGCACGAGTAGGTCCGGATCGTGTTGACGAGGTCGAGATCACCGCCTGAATTCTTCGTCGCCTCGGTGAGATGCTCCTCCACCTCGCTCGCCTGATCCTGCGCGCCGGCGGCCGTCCCACCCGCCGCGTTCCCGACACAGAGCGCCGCGGTCAACGTCAGAGCAACGGCCGCCTTCGTCGCCACACCGCGACTGAGGACACCGGTTCTTTTCCGCATGATGCTTCCTTCCAATCGAAGTCCCGCATAGGTTCGAACGCCCGATCGTTTCTCACACAATGAGAAGCTTTATCACCAGATGTGACGGAGGTTACGCCGCAGCGTTTTGAACCGTCAAGGGCTCGTCCGCCGAAGTGCGCGATCGGCAGCTCCGGCCGGACAACGGATCCATCCAGTGGAGAAGCGGCCCGAGGAAGGACATGAAATAGACGAAACCCGGTCCTGACGGCCATGTCACGGCCGGCCAGAACCGGGGTTTCTACTGGCGGAGCTGAAGGGAGTCGAACCCCTGGCCTTCTCGGCGGGTTTCAGAGAACCGCCGTTTGACCTGGGCAGGAATCTGCCATCGACGTAGGTGACACTCTTCACGCTACCCCGTGGTCTCGGGCGATCGCGGGGCCCTCGGAGGGCTTTCGCGGAGTATTCGCGGAGTCGGCCCGGCAACGCCTGGACTCGGATCGCATGTCCGGCGCCCACCGGCCGGGTGCTTGTCCGGCCGACCGGTATTGGCGCAGCGAGCTCAGGGTAGGTTCACGAACCCGGCGAGGAAGTCGCGGGCGGCTGGGGTGTCCACCCGGTAGGTCACGTCGATGGCTTTACAGAAGGTGTCGCCGGTAACCGTGATGGACGTCACGACGTTGGTCTCGGTTGCTCCGGCGCCGAGGAAGTGCGGCCCTCCGGAGTCCCCGGAACAGGTGCCCCCGTCGCCGGTGGCCTGGTTGGCCGACAGGGTCAGCCAGGTGCTGGTCAGCGATGCCGGGGTCTGGACGGCGAATCGTCGCTCGGTGTTGTCCAGGATCCCCGCAGGCCCTCCCTTGCGGGTCTCGCGGACCGCCCCGTAGCCGACGGTTGTGAACTCGGTGCTCCTCAGCTGGTGTGCGGCCTTGAGGCCATCCAGGAGGCCGGCTTCGGGGAGCTGGGCCGGCTGGATCCCGACGGGTTCGTCGAGCACGATCACGGCGATGTCGTGCGGCTCGGAGCGGCCACCGGCCCCGGAGTAGCCGTAGTCAGGGTGAGTGTGCGCGGTGCCGCGGTGCAGGGTCATGCCCGGGCCGATCTCGTCGTCGAAGGTCACCACGGCCTCACCCTCGCCGACGCCTTGCGCGTCGAGGAAGGCGGTGCAGTGCGAGGCGGTCAGGAACACGGTCTGCGAGATCAGGGTCCCCGAGCACGCCTGGTCCAGCGCACCGTCCCCGTCGAAGTCGTAGACCAAGCTGCCCACGGCCGGATGCCGCCCTTGGTCGGGCGCCCCGTACACGATGGCAGCCGCCGGTGACACCACCGCCAGCACCACCGCGCTCGCCGCCGAGACCACCAGTGCGGACCGAAGCCAAGCCCCCATGATTCCCTCCGCTAGTCGCGGTGTGTCGTTGCGTCCCGAGACCCTTGCAGCATGCCCAGCGCAGCACGTCGGCGTCATGCCCCATTTGGGGCGATCCGTCCGAGTAGCGGCGAGATCCTCCCGACCCACCAGATCGAACCCGAGAAGAGCGACTGGCGACACACGCGAAGAAGCCCGGGCCGATGGCCCGGGCTTCCTGTCGCGCAAGTCGCGACTCAGGGGTCACCTCTGTCGCGACCAGAGTTCAGGACCATCCCCGGGCCTCAGCCCGCCACTGCGCAGTACCTATGGCATCCGCACTCAACACCGGGTCGGCGAACCGGACCGCCATCGCCACGACGTCCTCGAAGGTCGCAGGGAGATGCTCGCCATCAGCACCCAGGCCGCGTCGATACGCGACGTACGCGGAGGCCCTGACCCTCACCAGGTCACCGATGGCGTCAGACAACGGCCTGACTTCGACCCCTCGGAAGGCCATGGTGGCAGCGACCGCCGTACGCACCTCGGCGCAGCCGAGGTCATGGGTCGTGACGAGCGTGTAGATGTCGGCCCAGTCGCGCACTCTCGTGCTCGCGGGCCCGAGGTCGATCGCGGTCGAGATCTTCTCCGCGAGCACTGTTGCGATCGGGTAGCCCAAGATCCGCACCGGCGCCGTGCCGGGCCGCAGCGCCGGAAGCTCGACCACCGACGGCTCCGGGGTGACCGGGTCTCCGAAGTTGATGTCCAGCTTGAGCTTCAACCTCGCCGTACCAAGCTCCGCGTCCATGGTCACGCGGACCCCGGAATAGAGCGCATCGTCTCGGATCATCGCCGCCTTGACGGTCTCGGTCAGGTAGATGACTCCGTCGTCAGGGTCGGCCAGACCCGCGATCTCGACGACACGGGCCGCGACAGCGCTCTCATCGGCCGGCATGTTCCGAGCCAACGCGTCCGCATCGGTGGTCGGGCGTCGGCTCCCGAAGCTCGCCAGGAGCATCCCGCCCTTGAGGACGAAGTCACCGGCGTACGGCGATGTGCTCATCCGGGCCAGCCATCGCTCCACGACATACATCGTCAACAGGTCCTGGGTACGTCTGCGCTCCCGACGGGCACGATTCTGCAGGTCCAGGTAGGCGCGCCCCGCGGCGGTCTCTCGCGTCGCTCGACTCATCGTGCCCCCGCGATGTCCAGCGCCAAGCGCACTGGCCCCACCGCACCCAGGACGCTGGCGTACTCCAGCACCCTCCCCGGCTTCGCACCTGGCGATGCCAAGTATCTGTTCAGCACCGTGTGTGCCAACGGCTCACCAAGTCGGTGCCGCAGGCGCATCAGGTCCACCACTGTCCGCGCGGAGTCGTAGATTCGCGTGTATTCATCCGGGGCGACCTCCATCCGCGTGAGTCCGACCTCGAACGTCTCAGCGTCGAACCGGAACACCGTAGTCGGCGGATAGGCGATGCGCACCGGATGCCGTCCGGAGGAGACCGCGATCTGGACGGCCGGCTCCATCTCATCAGTGAGTCCGTGTGCCACCGCTGCGCTCACACAACACACAATCGCGTGCGGAGCCCGCATCCCAACCGCCAACAGATCAGGAAACGAAGGCTGCGGCGCATCCGCGTGTCTGAACACACCCCGCGAGAGCTCGATGATGTCACCCTCGTCCCGCCATCGATACAGGTCCCGCGGATGCACTCCTGACCGCAGGGCCGCCCGCGTCGTGAATGTCACCGGAAGTGACTCCAAACCCGTCATGGATAAAAACCATACACTCTCAAAGTGAGGGTGTATGGTTTTTATCCATCCTCACAGGCCCGCACGGACGCGTCAGAACCTGACATCTTCGTAGAAGCGACCACGCCGTAGCTTTCATGAAAGCGAGCGGGCACAGGCCGAGGTGGCGCCTGGGTCACGAGTCGATCGCGACCACGAATCTCTACCTTCACTTCCTCGGCACAGGTGCCGATGCTGCGGGCCTGGATCGGCTCAACGACACGGGCCACAGGGTGCTCGGAAGCCTCCGGGGGACCAGGGGGCACATGACGAGGAGACCGGCGAATGACAAGCAAGAAACCCGGCTCTCACCGCCGTGTTGTGGCTGGTCAGAACCGGGTTTCTACTTGTGGAGCTGAGGGGATTCGAACCCCTGGCCTTCTCATTGCGAACGAGACGCGCTACCAACTGCGCCACAGCCCCAAGCGATGAGAAACGTTAGCACCTCGTCGCGGGTGTTACCCAATCAGGAGCCCGTGGCGCGACCGCGTTCTGCCTCGGCGGCCTCGGCGGCGGCACGCTCGGCTTCCTCGGCCTGGCGGACGAGCTCGGAGTCGGCAGCGTTGCGGCCCGAGCTCCACACGCCGGTGGCGTCGAGGTCGATGGTGCGGACGGTGCGGCGCGGCGCGGCCTCCTTGGAGACGTACGTCGGCAGCGGGGTCTCCACCGGCTTCCAGGAACCCGCGGGGAGGTGCTCGCCGGTGTCGTCGTGCTCGACGACGGCCACCAGGTCGCCGGTGTCCTGGTCGATGTCGAAGGTGACCCGGGGCGGGGCGACGGGCTCCGGCTCGGGCAGGTCCTCGGGGAACGGGATCCGTGCCCAGACCTCCCGCTGGTGGCGGACGCTGAACCGGCAGGTGACCAGCCAGGCGACGACCAGGCCGGCCGGGATCGCGATCCAGACCGGACCGAAGACCCCGAAACCAGCGAGAGCGCCGACCACGGCCAAGCCGAGGACCAGCACTCCCAAGACGATCGAGCGGCGCTTGGCCGCGGCGCGAGCCGCACGGCGGCGTACGGCCATCGGGACGGCTCGCGGTACAGGCTCCGCGGCTGCCTCGGCCTCCGCCTCAGGCTTCGCCGACTTCTCGGTCACCAGATCGGTGGAGTCCTTGCCGGTGGCTTCTCGTCGAGCGAGGATCCGGCGGGACTTGGAGATGGCGGCGCTGGCCCGGCTCTTGGTCCCGTCCTCTGCCGCCGCCGACTGTTCGAGCGCTTTGGGCACCAAGTACACCGCCCACGCCACGGCGAGGGCGACGAAGATGAGTGCGCTCGGGTCCACGTTAAGAAGCGTAGGAGCCATTACCAGCCCGTAGGCGGACGTGCAGTGGTGTGTCGCGTGTGACTTGTGTGATTTCAGCAGGACACGCCGAGTCAATGCCTCATTCAGGTGACAAACCGAGCCTGGCCAGCATTCCTTGGTGACATTCTTCAACCGTTATCGCGAAGATACGGTGATCTCTCCAGGCCCCGTCGATATGCAGAAATCGGGGCGCATATCCGATCTCGTCGATGCCCAGTTTCTCCACGACGCGGAGCGAGTTGGAGTTCTCCGGGCGGATGCAGATCTCGACCCGGTGCAGCCGCGCGGTGGTGAAGCAGTGGTCGATGACCAGCGCCACCGCCAGCGGCATCACGCCGCGGCCGGCGAAACTCTGGTCGATCCAGTAGCCGATCGAGGCGAACTGCGCGGAGCCCCGCACGATGTTGTTGACCGTGACCTGACCAGCGAAAACACCGTCGACCTCGATCGCGAACGGATAGGTCACGCCACGCTTGGCCTGACGCCGAAGACGACGTACGAGGCTGGCGAACGTCGTGGGCCGCGCGCTCGAACCCGGCGGAACGGTCGCGTCCCACTGATGCAGCCAGGTCGCCGAGCGGCGGCGCGCCTCGGTCCATGCCTTGGCATCGGTGCGGTCGAGAGGGCGTAGGGTCACCGCGCCGTGGGAGAGGACGGCAGGCCAGCCGGGATCGGTCACCGGTGGTCGCTTCCCACAGACTGTTCGACGGCGTGAGGCAGCACCGGACGCAGCACGTCGATCGCATCCTTCACGCCACCCCGGGACCCGGGAAGGTTCACCACCACGCACGCTCCGATCTGACCGGCCAGACCGCGGGACAGTAGCGCCGTCGGGATCCCCTTGGCCACTCCGGCCGCCCGAATGCCCTCGGCGATGCCGGGGATCTCGCGGTCGAGCAGCGGACGAGTGACCTCGGGGGTGCGGTCGGTCGGGGTCAGCCCCGTGCCTCCGGTGGTGAGGACGACCCGCGCCCCCTCCTCCGCCGCCCGCGCGATCGCGTCGCCGACCGGGTCGCCGTCGCGTACGACCTCGGGAGGGCCGACCACGAATCCGAGCTCTTCCAGAAATGTCACCAAGAGGGGGCCGGTGGTGTCCTCGTAGACACCCGCCGAGGCGCGGTTGGAGGCGACGACGACGGTCGCTTTCAGACTCATCGGGCGACCTCCGTAGCGCAAGCGCCAGGATACGGACGCCGCCCGATGAGGTATTCGATGGTCGCTCGCTGGCGCTCGCTCATCGGGCGAAGTCTCCCGACTTTCCACCGGTCTTCGTCTCGACGCGGATATCGGTGATGACCGCCCGTTTGTCGACCGCCTTGATCATGTCGACCACGGTGAGGCCGGCGACGGCGACCGCGGTCAATGCCTCCATCTCGACACCGGTGCGGTCGGCGGTCTTCACGGTCGCGGTGATCTCGACGGCGTCGTCGGCGACGCTCAGCTCGACCTTGACGCCGGAGACGGCCAGCGGGTGGCACAGCGGGATCAGGTCGGGGGTCTTCTTCGCGCCCATGATCCCCGCGATGCGGGCCACGGCGAGCGCATCACCCTTGGGTACGCCCTCGCCGCGGAGCAGCTCGATGACCTCTGGTGAAACCAGCACCCGCCCGGATGCGGTCGCGGTGCGGGTCGTGACCGCCTTCTCGGAGACGTCGACCATCCGGGCCGCGCCGGTCTCGTCGACATGGGTGAGTCGGTCAGCCATCAGAACTCCACATCCAGCTCGATCACGTCCACCTCGGCGTCCTTGTCCAGCGAGGTCGTCTCCGGCGGGATGACGATCAGGCAGTTGGCGCCGGCGAGATCCCCGATCAGGTGGGACCCCGGGCCACCGATGGGCGAGACGCCGGCACGGGAGCCGTCGTACCAACCGCGGAGGTACTGCTCCTTGCCCTTCGGGGACCGCACCGGGTGGGTCAGGGCGGCGCGACGTACGGGCCGGGCCTCGGGGGTCATGCCCATCAGCCGGCGCAGCGCCGGGAGCACGAAGAGCTCGAAGGAGACGAACGAGGAGACCGGGTTGCCGGGGAGGCAGAGGACCGGCACCCCCTCCTCGCCGATCCGGCCGAACCCCTGCGGCTTGCCCGGCTGCAGGTTCACCGGGCCGAACCAGACACCCTCCGGGGTCAGCGCCTCCTTGACCACGTCGTAGTCGCCCATCGAGACGCCGCCGGAGGTGACCACCAGGTCGGCACGGACGAGCTGGTCGGAGAGCGCCGTCATGAACGCCCGCGGCTCGTCAGGGACGATCCCGACGCGGTACGCGATCGCGCCGGCCCGGCGGGCGGCGGCGGCCAGAAGGAAGGAGTTGCCGTCGTAGATCGAGTCGTGGCCGAGGGTCTCGCCCGGCTCGCGCAGCTCGGTGCCGGTCGAGAGCACCACGACCCGGGGGCACGGGCGCACCGCGACCTGGGCACGGCCGACGGACGCGATCAGGCCCAGATGGCGCGGGCCGAGCACCGTGCCCGCCGGGATGAGCAGGTCGCCCTTGGCGACGTCCTCGCCCGCGTAGCGAACGTGCTGAGCCTCCTCCGGCGTCTGCCGGATCTCGACCTCGGCGACGCCGCGGTCGGTCCACTCGTACGGCACGACCGTGTCGGCACCCGTCGGCAGCGGAGCGCCGGTCATGATCTTCGCCGCCGCGCCCGGCGGCAGCGCCAGCAGCGAGGCCTGCCCCGCGCCGATCTCACCGAGCACTGGCAACCGCACCGGAGCCTCGGCCGAGGCGCTCGCGACATCGGCGTAGCGGACCGCGTAGCCGTCCATCGAGGAGTTGTCGAAGCCCGGCAGCGAGACCTCGGCATGGATGTCCTCGGCCACCGCCAGCCCGAGGCAGTCCATCAGGGGCTGCGGGTAGGCCGACATCGGCTCGAGGTCGGCCAGGATTCGCTCGCGGTACTCGGCGGGGGTCACCCCGCCAACACTAGTCGGAGAGGACTGTGGCCGGAGCGACCCGTTCGGCGTTGGCGCCGTCGAGCGAGACCGCGCCGATGACCTGGACGCCCTTGCCGAAGGTCCAGTCGCCGTTGACGGTGAGCGAGGCCGCCTGGCGCAACGACGGCGCGCCTTCGGGGAAGCGCTCGTCGAAGTTCGCGACGTACTTGTAGTAGTCGCCGTCCAGGTCGATGAACGGCACCACGTCGGCGACCTGGTCGAGCACGAAGTTGTCGCCGATGTCGTAGACGTCGGAGCGGAGGACGAGGAGGTCGTTGGTCGTCTTGACCGGGACGAACCGGTCGCGGCCGACCTCGATCAGCTGCGAACCCTCGAAGACCTCGATCGCGGCGCCCATGGCGGTCTCGATCTGGACGACCTTGGGGGTCTTCGGGTCGGCGGGGTCGACGGTCTTCTCGTTGCGGATCAGCGGCAGGCCGAGGATGCCGTCGCGCTCGGAGAGGACCTTCTTGAGCGCCTTGAGGTCGAACCAGATGTTGTTGGTCGAGCAGTACTTGTGGCGGTTGAGGTCCTGCAGCGTCACCTTGTCCGCGTCCAGCGTCTGCGCCGTCTCACGCAGGATCAGGCGGCCGTCGGACTTACGGCGCGCGAAGTGACCGCCCTTGCGGTCGCTCGGGGTGCGGCGTACGGCCTCGATGGCGAAGGGGGCACCGGACTTGGCGAACCAGCCGGCGACCTTCTCGTCGGGGACGGCGCCGAGGTTGTCGGAGTTGGAGACGAAGACCCGCTCGTAGCCCTGCTCGATGAGCTGGTCGAGGAGCCCGGTGTCGAGCAGGGCGGTGTAGATGTCTCCGTGGCCGGGCGGGCACCACTCCAGCTCGGGATCCTTCGGCCACTCGACCGGGCTCAGGTCGTCGACCAGCAGGCGCGGCTCGCGGTTCTGCAGGAACTCCAGCGGCAGACCCTCGACGGGCAGGTCCCGGTAGCGCTCGAGCGCGGCCAGGCTGTCCTCGGAGGTGCGGAAGGAGTTCATCAGCAGCAGCGGGAGACGTACGTCGTACTTCTCGCGCATGTGCAGGATCTGGCGGGCGATCACGTCCAGGAAGCTCAGACCCTTGCGCACGCACAGCAGCGACTTCGCGCGGTCCATGCCCATCGAGGTGCCGAGGCCGCCGTTGAGCTTGATCACCGCGGTGGTCGAGATGGCGGCGTGCGCCTCCTCGTCGGTGACCTCGACATCGCTGATCGACGGGATGTCGACCGGCTCGATCGTGTCCTCCGGGATCATCCCGGTCTCACCGTGCTCGAGCTGGCGGTAGTAATGTGCGAAGGTCTGCACCGCGACGTCGTCAACGCCGGCATCGCGCATCTTCGCCATTGCCTTGGCCAAACCTGGGCTACCCATAGAGGAAAGCCTAGGCTGTCGTTGTGTCGGGTTCACACACCCCTCCGGGTTCTGATGGTCCAGCCCCCGCTGACTTCGTGGGGCGCAAGACTGCCTTACGTGACCAGTTGTTGACTACCCGGGGGCGCATCGGGCTCCCCCGCCTGGGTTCGCTGGCGCGCTCCCTGTCGCAGGTGGTCACTGATATTCCAGACGTACGCAGCGCCGCAACGGTTGCGCTCTACGTCTCGATCGGCACCGAACCGGGCACCGGACCTCTTATCGACGAGCTGGACGCAGCCGGGAAACGCATCCTGCTGCCCTGTCTTCTACCGGACAACGACCTGGACTGGGCCCTCTACGACGGAGAGCTGGTCCGGGCGCCTCGTGGCCTGCTGGAGCCCGGCGGGGAGCGCTTGGGGGTCTCCGCGGTCACGGGTGCCGACGTCGTGCTCGTCCCCGGCCTGGCGGTCGACTCGCACGGGCATCGGATGGGACGTGGCGGCGGTTCCTACGACCGCGTCCTGGCTCGGGTGCCGGCCGGAACGTTCACCTGCATCCTTCTCTATCCGTGGGAGATCGACGTCGCGGTGCCGGTCGAGGCGCACGACCGGGCGGTGGGAGCGGTCGCGAGCGCGGAGGGAATGCGGCGCTTCTCCTAGGCGTTCGCTAATATTGGCAGTCGCGCCCGTCGAGTGCCAGATTCTGTTCTAGGAGAAACGTGCCCACCTATCAGTACGCCTGCACCGAGTGCGGCCACGCCTTCGACCAGTTCCAGAGCTTCAGCGATGCCTCGCTGACCGAGTGCCCCGAGTGCGGCGGCAAGCTGCGCAAGGTCTTCAGCGCCGCCGGCGTCGTCTTCAAGGGCTCCGGCTTCTACCGCACCGACTCCCGCTCCGGGTCCTCCTCGTCGACGTCGTCCACGTCCTCGACGACATCGTCCTCGAGCACCTCCTCCTCCCCGGCGCCCGCCTCCTCCGGTTCCTCGGACTGAAGCACCTAGTTATCCACAGGGCTGTCCACAAGCTCTGGAGCGCTGTGGATAGCGAGATGCGGGAATCGCGCGGGCGACTTAGCGTGCCCGCATGTTCACTCGAATCACGTCCTTCTCCCGCCGCGTACGCCGCGGGGTCCTCGCCCACCGACGCCTGCTGGCGTTCCTGCTGACCGCCTCCGCGGTCGCGGTCGGGTTCTCGGCCACCCGACCGGACCCACCCGACACCTCGACGATGGCGGTCGCCTCCCGAGATCTGCCGGTCGGCACGGTCCTCACCGCCGCCGACCTCACCGACGTCTCGACCGACCCCGCCAGCGTGCCCGTCGACATCGCCGAAGCGCCGCTCGGTGAGCGCCTCGCGGCTCCCCTACGGCGCGGCGAGCCCGTCACCGACGTACGTCTCGTGGGCCCCGGGCTGACCGAGGGACACCCCGACCTGGTGGCCGTTCCTGTCCGGCTTCCCGACGCCGAGATGGCCGGGTTGCTGCATGTCGGCGACACCGTGGACCTCTACGCCACCGACCCCGCCACCGCCGAGACCGCCCAGGTCACCACCGACACGCTGATCCTCAGCCTCCCTCAAGCCGCGGAGCCGAGCCGGGATGATTCCATGGCACAGGGAAAGACCGACGGATTTGGCGTCACGAACGCTTCGGCGGGGCGTCTGGTCATCGTCGGAGTCGCCGCGAACAGCGTCGAGGACGTCACATCAGCAGGGGTGGGTGGCTACCTCACCTTTGCGTACTGACGGCCAATCGCACGCCATATCCGGGGTCTCCTTCACCTCACACAATGAGCAACAGGAGAAAGCAAGACATGGACGGTTTCAAGAAGTTCCTGCTCCAGGGCGACCTGATCAAACTCGCGGTCGCCTTCATCATGGGTGCCGCGTTCGCCTCAGTGGTGACAGCCACCGTCGCGGTGATCATGGATCTGCTCGGCAAGCTCGGCGGCACGCCGGACTTCTCCAACTGGAAGCCCTATGGCATCCACTTCGGCGACTGGTTCACCGCAGTCATCGCCTTCCTCATCATGGCTGCGGTCGTCTACTTCATGATCGTGAAGCCCTACACCGCCGCCAAGGAGCGCTACTTCCCGGACCCCGACCCGGGCGAGACCGAGATCGACATCCTCAAGCAGATCCGCGACAGCATCGCCGTTCGCTGACGCATTCGCGCCAGAACGGATTGCCTCGGGCTCCGCTTCGGCAGGTGCCGTCTCACCCACCGTGGTGAGGCGGCACCTGCGATTTCAGCCATCGATCCGACGCCGACTCCTCCGACTCCGCCGACGACTCCCGCTCGTCGCTGGTCGTCTCGGGGAGTACGTCACCGAAGATCCGCGCCAGCCGCTGCTTGCGCTTCCACTCCGGCTCCTCGGGCGCTTCTGGTTCTTCGGGGTCGGCCATCAGCACAGTCCCGCGCGCTCGCGCTCAGCCTTCGCCTGCTCGGCGATCTCGGCCAATTCTTCCTCGGTCGCTCCGCTGCTGGCGTTGCCGGACGCGTCGCTCGAGGCGTCGCCCGAGGCGGCGCCCGACGAGGCATCGTCGGAGGGCTCCGAACCAGCGGTCTCGCCGTCGGTGCCCTCACCCGAGTCACCGGACTTCTTGTCCTTATCGCCCGAGGCCTGCCCGGCGTCCAGCGATCCTGCCGCGATCTTCTTGGTCAGCGGCTTGTCGTTCGCGATGGCCTTCCAGACGTTCTTGGCCTTCTCCTCGTCGAGGACGACTCGGTTCTCGTTCTGCGGGTCCGCCGCCACGGGGATGGTGAGGAACTTGATGTTCTCCATCCCGATGCTCTGGAAGCCGGCACCGATCTTGGCCATCGTGTCGAGGTTGTCCTTGAGGCCCTCGTCCATCGTGAGGCCCTTCGTCGCCGCATTCAGGAAGCCGAGGACCTTCGTCGGACTCGACAGGGTGTCGCCGGAGAGCAGCTTCCCCGCCATCGAGCCGATGAACGCCTGCTGGCGCTTCGCCCGCAACAGGTCGCTTCCGTCACCGAAGACGTGGCGCATGCGAACGTACTGAAGCGCCTGCTTGCCGCTCAGCGTCTGAGGGCCTGCCTTGAACTTGGCGCCCGAGTAGCTGTCGTCCACTGCCTCCGGGAGGCACACGTCGACGCCGTCGATCGCATCGACCATCCCCTTGAAGCTTCCAAAGTCGACGACGACCAGATGGTTGATGGTGATGTCGCACTTCTCACCACACATCTCAGCAGCAACCGACTCCACCTGCTCCACGGTGCAGGTCGGACCCGCAGTGGAGTACGCGGCGTTCCACTGCACATAGTCAGCGGGAGCGGTCTTCCCGTCCTCCGTCTTGCATGAAGGTCGGTTGACCATCGTGTCGCGCGGGATAGAGACGCCGTAAGCGAACTTACGGTTCGCCGAAAGGTGCAGCAGGATGGTGGTGTCCGAACCACCACCGCTCTCGCCGTCGAGGCCGCATCCCTTGCAGTCACGGCTGTCCGAACCCATCACGAGGATGTTGATCGGTTCCTTCGGGCCGACATCAGCAGCCTCTTCGCCGAGGCTGACAGTGTTGATGTTCGAGGTGAGGGATCTGTAGGTGTAGACCGCGAACAGCCCGACGACCAGCGCCAGCACGAGCAGCGAGGAGCCCAGGACCTGCCACACGCTGATCCGGGGCTTGTCGCGGTCCTCGCGCTCGTCCTCCGGGTAGGGGGCGTAGGGCTGCTGGTAGCCGCCCTCGGGCGGATAGTCGTCATAAGGCTCGTCGTCATACCCGGACGCGTACGCGGCGTCTCGGCGCCCCGGCGCGGGATAGGCCTCGTGGCGGGCCTCGTGCAGCTCATCGCGGGAGGACGTACGACCTCGGGGCCGGTCGGCCGGATCAGGCCGGGGCGCGACAGCGGTCGCGCCGGGGTCGTTCCAGTCGAACTCGCGAGCAGCAGGCGGCGCGAGCTGCTGGTCGGGGGCCTTGGGCGAGGGAGGAGCGGGGTGAGGATCCTGGCGATACCACTCCGGCGCAGGCGCGACCGCGGTCTCCTCTGCGGAGGGAGCCGGGGCCGGCGGCGGTATTCGGCGCGCGGGGCGCGGGGTCTCGCGCAGCGGCGGGGCTACGGCCGTCGCGTCCGGGGCATTCCACTCCTGGGGCGCGGCGGGCGCCGGCGACGGACCCGAGCTGCCACGGCCCAACGCCTGATAGCGCTCGGCCCGGGTCGGCTCTCTACGCACCGGTTCGGCGCGCGGCTGCTCGACGGCGGGCGGATCGGGCTGCGCCGGCTCCTGACGCGCGGCCCGACGGCCACCGCCCGACGATCCCGGCCCGGGAGGCGGCGGCGACACGAACTCGGACTGCGGACGCGCGGCCCGACGGCCACCACCGGGCTCCGCGGACGGCTGGTCGGTCGGTACGTCGGCGACCCGAGCACCACGGCCGGACTGAGTCCCTCCGGACTCGTCGCTCGCAGGGCCGTCGGCGCCGTACATCCACTCGAATCCGGACACGCCGGAGCCTGAATCCGCACCCCCACGTCGGGGAGGCATGGAGGAGTCAGGCATAGGTCACCGTCATTCGTCGCTTGTCTTCGGGGGGATTCGGGCTGAGTCGACGGTGACTCAACCTACGCGAGCGACCCAAGTCTGGCCCCTGACCGCATCGAACCCCAAACCGTAGTATTACCCGCCACCATGGCAAGATATCCGCGAATGCCCCAGTAGCTCAGTGGATAGAGCAGCCGCCTCCTAAGCGAAAGGTCGCAAGTTCGACTCTTGCCTGGGGCACCACGACAACCTCAAGCGACGACCTCGAACCGGATCCCTGCGGCCTGGAGCCGCTCGAGCAGCGCATCGCCCATCGCCACCGCCGTGGTCACCGACCCGGCGGTCTCGGGAAGCGTGTCGAAGGCGAGGCAGAGCGCCGACTCGGCGAGCATCTTCGCCGTCTCCGTGTAGCCCGGGTCGCCTCCGGAGACCTTGGTGTGGATCTTCCGGCCGCCGGACTCGGCGACGAAGTCGACCGTGAACCACGACTTCTCCCGCCGGCCCTCGGAGGGTCCGGTGCCCTGCTTGACCCGCTCACCGAGCTTGGACCGCAGCGGCGGCACCTGCATCGCGAGGGCGAGGGCGCCGACGCCGACCGCGCCACCGACGGCGTACCTCAGCGTCTTGGTCCCGGCGAAGTGCGAGTAGGTGAAGGCAGGTCCGTACGCCTCCAGAGCCCGCCCGGAGCGGGCGACGATGAACGGGTCGATGGTCGGCAGCGGCAAGAGCCAGTAGCCCAGCTCGCCATCGCGGCCCAGGCTGGGCTTCGCCGCGCGCGACCTACGCCCCACCGGCCGCTCCTCGAGCGCCCGGCGCTCGCGGGAGGCCGCCGCCATCTCCCGAGGCCGGGACATCTGCCCCAGCGCCGAGTGGAAGGTGCCGCCGGAGAAGGTGGCGTTGGAACGGACGACGCCCTTCATCGTCAGCGGCCCGGTGATCTCGCCGCCGGCGGCGAGCTCGCGGACCGTGAAGAAGGCGCCGAGGTCGTGCGGGATCGAGTCGAACCCGCAGGCGTGCACGATCCGGGCGCCGTTGGCGCGGGCGGTGGCGTCGTACTTCACGAACATCCGGTCGACGAACTCGGGCTCTCCGGTCAGGTCGACGTAGTCGGTGCCGACCTCGGCGCAGGCCTTGACCAGCGGTTCGCCGTACTCCAGGTAGGGCCCGACGGTGGTGATCACGACGCGAGCACGAGCCGCGAGCGCGGCCAGCGACGAGGAATCGTGCACATCGGCCTGGAGGAGCTCGACGTCGGCGGAGCCGAGCGCGTCGCGGACGGCCTCGAGGCGCGACAGGGAGCGACCTGCAAGCGCCCACCGCAGTCCCTCGGGCGCGTGCTCGGCCAGATATCCGGCGACCAGACCGCCCGTGAATCCGGTCGCGCCGAACAGGACGATGTCGAGATCGCGGGAAGACGTCATAACCGCTACCTTTCCAGAAGCAACGAAATCCGAGACGGCACGGGCCTCTCAGTGATCAAATGTTGCATCAATAGGGATACTCTTGAGCGGTTTCTTTCGGCATCATCCCCAACGACGAGATGAGTGAGACGAGCCTGTGGGCGACGCGGTGATCAGCGTTCTGCTGGCCGACGGCCACGACGTCGTGCGTGTCGGCGTGCGTACGGTCCTGCAGCCCGAGCCGGGCATCGAGGTCGTGGGTGAGGCCCGCACCGCCGCCGAGGCACGCATGCTGATCGCGACGCTCCGTCCCGACGTACTCATCATGGACGCCCACCTGCCCGACGCCTCCGGCGTGGCGCTGTGCCGCGAGGCGCTGGCGATGAAGAGCGACATCCGCTGCCTGATCCTGGCCACCGACGCCGACGACGAGGTGATGAGCCAGGCGATCATGGCCGGTGCGGCCGGTTACGTGCTCAAACAGATCGAGGCGACGAGCCTGGTCTCCGGCGTACGCCTGGTGGCCAGCGGCCACACCCTCTTCGACCCCGAGGCGGCCGCCAAGGTGGTCCAGAACGTCGAGCAGCGCCGTCGGATGCACGAGGTGGTCGCCGACCTGACCCCGCAGCAGCGACGGATCCTGGTGCTGCTCGCCGAGGGCATCTCCAACCGCCAGATCGCCGACCGCCTGGTGCTGGCGGAGAAGACCGTGAAGAACCACATCACCGGTCTGCTCGCCAAGCTGGGCGTCAGCCACCGCACCCAGGCCGCTCTGATGGCGAGCCAACTGCTCGAGGAGGGCGTCGTGCCGCGGCCGGCTCCCCCGGCCGACGACCTGCGGCAGCCCAAGGGAACCGCGCCCAACGGCGGGCCGATCCCCCCGCATCCGCGCGGCCAGGCCCCCTCCCACGCCCCCGGCCGATCCCGATAGCCGTCGCGCCGATCCAGGTACCGTGGATGGCATGTGCCGCAACATCCGCCCGCTCCACAACTTCGAGCCGCCCGCCACCAACGACGAGGTCGCCGCAGCCGCCCTGCAGTTCGTACGCAAGGTGAGCGGCACGACCAAGCCTTCGGCCGCCAACCAGGAGGCCTTCGACCACGCCGTCGCCGAGATCGCCCACATCACCCGGCATCTCCTCGACGATCTGGTCACCAACGCCCCCAAGAAGAACCGTGAGGTCGAGGCCGCGAAGCGCAAGGCTCGCGCCGAGGCGAGGTACGCCTGATGCCGATCGCCCCCGGGGCGATCGCAGAGGAGTCGTACGCAGCGGCCCTGGCCCTCCTCCAGGACCGGCGCCTCGTGGTGCTGACCGGGGCCGGCGTCTCGACCGACTCGGGCATCCCCGACTACCGCAGCCCGGGCAGTCCGTCACGGCAGCCGATGACCTACCAGCAGTTCATCTCGGGGCCGCAGGAGCGGCAGCGCTACTGGGCGCGCAGCCATCTCGGCTGGCGGCGGATGGGCAGCGCGGTGCCGAACGCCGGCCATCGCGCTCTGGCCGCGATCGACCCCGAGCTGCTGATCACCCAGAACGTCGACGGTCTGCACGAGCAGGCGGCGCCGGAGCTGGCCCGGAGCGGTCGGATCGTGACGCTGCACGGCCGCGTGAGCGACGTGATCTGTCTGTCCTGCCGCACGCTGAGCCCGCGCCGCGACCTCCAGGAGCGGATGGAGGCGCTCAATGCGGGTTGGGCCGAGGCGCACGCGGACGTGGAGACCCGGCCGGACGGTGACGTCGCGCTCGAGGAGACCCAGGACTTCGTCGTGCCCGACTGCGAGATCTGCGGTGGCATCCTCAAACCGGACGTCGTCTTCTTCGGCGAGAACGTCCCCAAGGACCGGGTCGCCCGGTGCATGGCGGCGGTCGACGCGTTGGCGGGCCCGGGAAGCCTTGAGCTCCGCGGCGAGCGGCACGAGGGGGAGGGCGTGCTGCTCGTCGCGGGCTCGAGTCTGGCGGTGATGAGTGGCTATCGGTTCGTGCGCCGGGCGGCGAAGGCCGGGATCCCGGTCGTCATCGTGAACCGCGGCGCCACCAGGGGCGATGGGGAAGCTGCGTACAAGCTGGAGGTCGGAACCAGCGAGTTTCTCACCACCTTGGCATCACGCAGAGCGTGACTGCGGCAGGTCGGCCATCCGACCGGCGGCCTCGTCGACGGAGAGTCTGGCACCGATGAAGAAGTGGTAGACCGGGCCTTCGTCGATCAGCAGCACCTTGGCGCTGTGGTAGTCGCCGCCGAGGTCGGTGAGCACGATCTCCTCGCCGCGCTCGAGGTGACGGGTCAGGCCGGTGTCGGTGTGGTGGACGGCGACTGGGCGGAACGTCTCATCCAGCTCGCGGCCGCGAGCGGGCAGATGAACGACCTCCATAGAGCTCTCCCCTCCGGAGACCCCCGCAAGTCTCGACATGACAACTGCTGAAGGTCTCGCTCCAGCAGGTCTTGCACGTCAAACATAAGCATCTAGGACGTAATCGGTCCAGAGTCGTGTGCCAGATTCTGCCGACGTCGAGAGAATTTCACCCACGGTTACAAAAGTGGGCACGGCGTTGCCACATCGAAGACGACTCGTGGAGCCGCCTGGGGACGAAACTGCGGGTCAGAGGGCCTTGACGAAGATATGGTCCGCGGCCTCGGGGATGATCTCCGCGGTCTCCCCACCGGAGCCGAGCATGACCCCATCGGCGGTCGCCTTGATGGCGACGGTCTGGTCCGGGGTCGCACCGACCCGGCGCAGAGCGCTCATCAGCGACTCGTCCTTCTGCATCTCCTCGGAGATGCGGCGCACCAGGACCGTGGCGCGCTCGGAGGTCGCCGCGGCCGTGAGCGACTGGACGCCGGCCATGAAGTCCTCGTCGGCGGGCTTGCCGCCGAGCTCGTCGAGACCGGGGATCGGGTTGCCGTAGGGCGACTCGGTCGGGTCGCCGAGCAGGTCGAGCAGTCGCTTCTCGACCGTGTCCGACATGACGTGCTCCCAGCGGCACGCCTCCTCGTGGACGAGCTCCCAGTCGAGGCCGATGACGTCGGTGAGCAGCCGCTCGGCGAGGCGGTGCTTGCGCATCACCCGGGTGGCCAGGCGAAGGCCCTCGTCGGTGAGCTGCAGGTGGCGGTCACCCTCGACGGTGAGCAGACCGTCGCGCTCCATCCGGGCGACGGTCTGGGAGACCGTGGGACCGGACTGGTGGAGGCGCTCGGCGATGCGGGCGCGCAGCGGAACGATTCCCTCTTCGACCAGCTCGTAGATGGTGCGAAGGTACATCTCGGTGGTATCGATGAGATCGCTCACGGGCTAATCCTACATCCTTGAATCAGTCAGAAAAACCGAACCCAGCAGGGTGTGTCCCGAGCGAAGTCGGCCTGCAGGAGAGATCATCGCTGCGCGATCCCCTAGGAGCCCTGGCGTTCTAGGGCTTCGTTGTATCTGGCAAGCATAGCGCTGAGCCCGTCGATGTCGTCGGGACTCCAGTCGGCCAGCCGGTCGTTGAAACGTACGCGGCGCTCCCGGGTCACCCGGTCGAGCCCGTCGCGGGCCTCGGCGGTCACCGAGACCAGGCTGGCGCGCCCGTCCTCGGGGTCGGGGTGGCGCTCAAGCAGGCCCAGGTCGATCATGGCCTGCACCATCCGGCTGACCGCTCCCTTGTCGATCCCGAGTCCGTCGACCAGCGCGGAGGCGCGCACCGGACCACGCTCGGCGATCCAGGTCAGCATCATGTAGCCGCCGGGCGGCAGATCCGGGTGAATCATCCGGCCGCGCGCCTTCATCGCCCGCTTGGCCCGCCACACGAGCACACCGACCTCGGACTCGAGCCGGCTGAGCGAATCGGCGCGAAGGCCGTCGTCGATCTGCTCGCCCTGGGCGGCGTTGTCCATGGCTGGCACCTCTGTCATCTCCGGCCGGCTCCTCCCGCCTCGAGCTCCGCGGCGACCTCAGGAGCGATCTCGTCCTCGGTGAGGTCCTCGATCGTAGTCTTGAGCGGAACCTCCTTGATACCCAGGATCGCAACCAGCGCGATGACCGCGCAGGGGATGGCCACCAGGAAGAGATCGGCCGTGGCGACGGCGAACGCGTGCTCGTAGAGCGCCTGCATCGCGCTCGGCATGCTCGCCGGGTCGGCAAGACCGCCGCTCTGCAGGCTCTGGAGCTCCTCGGGGGTGACCTTTCCGCTGGCCACCAGCTCGGGGATGCCGTCGGTGATGACGTCCTCGACCCGGTGGGAGAGCACGGCGCCGAGCGCGGCGATGCCCATCGAGCCGCCCATCGACCGGAAGAAGGCCACGACCGAGGACCCGGCACCCATGTCCTTACTGTCGAGGTTGTTCTGCACCGCGAGGACGAGGTTCTGGTTGGTGGCACCGACACCGAGACCGACGACGGCCATGAAGGCGCCGACCAGGGCCAGGTTGGTGTGCTCGTCGATCGTGCTGAGCAGGTAGAGCCCGATCGGCAGCATGATGCCGCCGAAGACCAGGTAGCGCTTCCAGCGCCCGGTGGAGCTGATCAGGCGTCCGGTGACCATGCCCGCGCCGGAGAGCCCGAGCACCATGCAGATCGACATCAGGCCGGCGTGGGTCGGCGTCATCTCGCGAGCGGTCTGGAAGTACTGCTGCAGGTAGACCGTCGCACCGAACATCCCGGCACCGACGAAGAACGAGGCAAAGGTGGAGAGGACCATCGTGCGGTCACGGAAGAGACGCAGCGGGATGATCGGCTCCTTGGCGAACCTGCCCTCGACCAGGATCGCGAGGCCCAGCACGACGACGCTGCCGGCCACCAGGGCGTACGAGGTCAGCGAGGCCCACTCGAAGGAGCTGCCGCCCAGGGTGACCCAGATCAGCAGCGTCGAGACGCCGGCGACCAGGAGGAAGGCGCCGAGGTAGTCGATGCTCACCTCGCGGCGTACGTGCGGGAGGTGCAGGGTCTTCTGGAGCAGGATGAAGGCGACCACGGCGAACGGCACGCCGACGTAGAAGACGCCGGGCCAGCCGACCGGGGAGTCGACGATCACGCCGCCGACCAGCGGGCCGATGACCGTCGCCAGGGCGAAGACGGCACCGATGTAGCCGGAGTAGCGGCCGCGCTCACGCGGGGGAACGATCATCGCGATGATCACCTGGATCAGCGCGACGATGCCACCCATGCCGAGGCCCGCGATGACGCGGCCGGTGATGATCACCGGCATCGAAGGCGCCAGTCCACAGATCGCCGAGCCGACGATGAACAGGCCGAGGGCGACCTGGACCAGGACCTTCTTGTTGTAGAGATCGGCCAGCTTGCCCCAGATCGGGGTGGTCGCGGTCATCGCGAGCATGCTCGAGACGACGATCCAGGTGTAGCCGCCCTGGGTGCCGTCGAGGTCGGTGACGATCCGCGGCAGGGCGTTGGCGACCGACGTGCTGGACAGCATGGCGACGAAGAGCGCCATCAGCAGGCCGGAGAGGACCTCCATGATCTGGCGGTGGGTCATCTGCGGTGCCGCGATGGCCGGCGAAGACTGCTGGGACTCTGACAAGTGTGGACTCGGCTCTCACGCGAATTGGTTGAACATTGGCAACCAATGTACGTCGGATTAGTTGCTAAACACAACTTGTCGCCCGGCCGTAAAAACGGGGCGACCCGCAGGCGGGCCTGGTGGCCAACCCGGTGGATGAGTCCGGTACGCCTGCGGGTCGGGTGGCTGCCGTTGGATTGCCAGCCCTTATCCATAGTTGGAGAAGCTGCTAGCGAGCAGCCACCTCACGCATCCAATCGTTCTTCATCTGATCGGATCACCTCCTTTCCCGTGTGCCTCAACGGTAGGCGCCGGGCCGCACCGGGATCAAAGGGTTATTTCTCAGGCCGGCTCCTCCACGAGAGCGTGGCTGAACTGCGACTGGTAGAGCTCGGCGTACGCGCCCTTGGCCTCGAGCAGCTCGGCATGGTTGCCCTGCTCGACGATCGCGCCGTCGCGCATGACCAGGATCAGATCGGCGTCGCGGATCGTGGAGAGCCGGTGGGCGATCACGAAGGACGTACGGTCCGAGCGCAGCGCCGCCATGGCGTGCTGCAGGAGCAGCTCGGTGCGCGTGTCGACCGAGGACGTGGCCTCGTCGAGGATCAGCAGCGACGGCTCGGCGAGGAAGGCTCGCGCGATGGTGACCAGCTGCCGCTCGCCCGCCGAGAGGTTGCCGCCCTGGTCGGTGATCAGGGTGTCGTAGCCGTCCGGCAGCGAGTGCACGAACCTGTCGACGTACGTCGCCCGCGCCGCCTCGAGGAGCTCCTCCTCGGTCGCGTCCGGCCGTCCGTAGCGGATGTTGTCGCGGATCGTGCCCTCGAAGAGCCAGGTGTCCTGGAGCACCATGCCGGTGCGTTCGCGCAGGTCGGAACGGGGAATCGAGGCGATGTCGACGCCGTCGAGGGTGATCCGGCCGGCATCGAGCTCGTAGAACCTCATGATCAGGTTGACCAGGGTGGTCTTGCCGGCACCGGTGGGCCCGACGATCGCAACGGTCTGCCCCGGACGGGCCACCAGGGACAGGTCCTCGATGAGCGGCCTGTCCTCGTCGTAGGAGAAGCTGACGTGCTCGAACCGGACCTCGCCGGCCCCGGCCCCGCTTCGGGCGGCGCCGACGTCGGGCGACTGCTCCTCGGCGTCGAGCAGCTCGAAGACCCGCTCGGCCGAGGCCACGCCCGACTGGAGCAGGTTCATCATCGAGGCGAGGGTGGTGATGGGCTGGGTGAACTGGCGCGAGTACTGGATGAAGGCCTGCAGCTCACCCAGGCTCAGGGCTCCGCTGGCGACGCGGAGCGAACCGACCACGCAGACCACCACGAACATCAGGTTGCCCACGAACATCATCAGCGGCATCAGGATCCCGCTGATGAACTGGGCCTTGAAGGACGCGGCGAAGAGCTTGTCGTTCTCCTCGCCGAAGGTCTTCTCGACCTCCTCCTGACGCCCGAAGACCTTGACCAGGTCATGGCCGGAGAACGTCTCCTCGATGTGGCCGTTGAGCTTGCCGGTGTGGCGCCACTGGGCCACGAACTGGCCCTGCGACCGCTTCATCACCGCGCCGGTCACCACCAGCGAGACCGGCACCGCGAGCAGCGCGATCAGGGCCAGCACCGGGCTGATCCAGAACATCATGAACAGCACCGTGACCAGCGTGAAGAGAGCGGTCAGCACCTGGCTGAAGGTCTGCTGCAGGGTCTGGCTGATGTTGTCGATGTCGTTGGTGACGCGGCTGAGCAGCTCGCCTCGCGGCTGCTTGTCGAAGTAGGACAGCGGGACGCTGTGGACCTTCTTCTCGACGTCCTCACGCAGGCCCTTCACGGTGCCCTGGACGACCGAGTTGAGGATCCAGCCCTGCACGAAGGAGAGCACGGAGGCGACGAGATAGACGGCGAGCACGATCATCAACGCGTTGCGCAGGGCGTCGAAGTCGACGCCGTGGCCGGGGTTGACGTGGTCCATCCCGGAGAGCATGTCGGCGAGCTTGTCGTCGCCCTGGGCACGCAGACCCTCGACCGCCTGCTCCTGGGTGACCCCCGCCGGCAGCTCCCTGGAGAAGACACCGCCGAAGATGATGTTGGTCGCCTTGCCCAGCAGCCACGGGCCCAGCGACATCAGCGTCACGCTGATCAGGGCGAGCACGATCGTGGCGGACGCATGGATCTTGTACGGCGCCATCCTTCGCAGCAGCCGTTTCGCCGAGGGGACGAAGTTCATCGCCTTGTCCCCCACCGCGCCACCGCCACCCATCGGGCCCGGGCCGCCCTGGGGACGTACGATCCGCTCGGTCTTCTTCATCTGGCCGTTCTGGCCGGCCTTCTGGTCGCTCATGCCGCGGCCTCCTCTGCGCTGAGCTGGGAGGAGACGATCTCCTGGTAGGTCGGGTTGTCGGCGAGCAACTGCTCGTGGGTGCCCTCGCCGACGATGGCGCCGTCCTCGAGCACGAGGATCTTGTCGGCGTCGCGGATGGTGGAGACCCGCTGGGCGACCACGATGACCGTGGCGTTGCGGGTCTCGGGGGCGAGCGCAGCACGGAGCCGGGCGTCGGTGGCGACGTCGAGCGCGGAGAAGGAGTCGTCGAAGAGATAGATGTCGGGCCTCCTCACCAGCGCCCGGGCGATGGCCAGGCGTTGCCGCTGGCCACCGGAGACGTTGGTGCCGCCCTGGTCGATCTCGGCGTCGAGACCGGTGCCGTCCTCGGGGGCCATCCGCTCCACGAAGTCACGCGCCTGGGCGACCTCGAGCGCGTGCCAGAGCTCCTCGTCGGTGGCGTCCGGCTTGCCGTGGAGCAGGTTGGACCGGACGGTGCCGGTGAAGAGGAACGCCTTCTGCGGCACCAGCCCGAGGGAGCTGCGCAGGGTGGCCGGGTCGAGGTCTCGTACGTCGATCCCACCCACGCGGACGGCTCCGGCCGTCGCGTCGAAGAGCCGCGGGACGAGGCCCAGCAGGGTCGTCTTGCCGGCGCCGGTGGAGCCGATGATCGCGACGGTCTGCCCGGGCCTGGCCTCGAAGGTGAGGTCGTGGAGGACGGGGTGGTCGGCGCCGGGGTAGGTGAAGCCGGCGCCGGTGAAGTCGACGTGCCCGTGCCGGGAGATCTCGGTGACACCCGCCGCCGGCGGGGTCACGCTGGTCTCGGTGTCGAGGACCTCGGCGATCCGGTCGGCGCAGACGGCGGCGCGGGGCACCTGCATGAGCATGAAGGTGCCCATCATGATCGACATCAGGATCTGCATCAGGTACTGCAGGAACGCGGTCAGCGGGCCGACCTGCATCAACCCGTCGTCGACCCGGATGCCACCGAACCAGATCACCGCGACGCTGGCGACGTTGATGACCAGCATCATCAGCGGGAACATCGTCGACATCCAGCGCCCGGCCCGCAGCGCGACGTCGGTGAGCTCGTCGTTGGCCTTCGCGAAGCGCTCGGTCTCCTGACGCTCGCGGACGAACGCGCGGATCACCCGGATGCCGGTGATCTGCTCGCGCAGGATGCGGTTGACCGCGTCGATGCGCTCCTGGACCTTGCGGAAGTTGGGGACCATGCCACGCACGACGACGGTCATGGAGACGAGCAGCGCGGGGATGACGACCGCGAGCAGCCAGGAGAGCCCGGCGTCCACCTGGATCGCCATGACGACACCGCCGACCATCATCATCGGCACCATCACCGCGAGCGTGCAGGTGAGCACGGCGAGCATCTGGACCTGCTGGACGTCGTTGGTGGTCCGGGTGATCAGCGACGGGGCGCCGAAGCGGCCGACCTCGCGAGCGCTGAAGGAGCCGACCTTCGCGAAGATCGCAGCCCGCAGGTCGCGCCCGAAGCTCATCGAGCTCCGGGCGGCGAAGTAGACGCTGGTGATCGAGGCGAGGATCTGCACCAGCGCGACGCCGAGCATGATCGCGCCGATCTGGAGGATGTAGCCGGTGTCGCCCTCGGCCACGCCCTTGTCGATGATGTCGGCGTTCAGGCTGGGCAGCAGCATGAAGGCCGAGGTCGAGAAGAGCTGCAGGATCGCGATGACGACCAGGAATCTCTTGTACGGGAGCAGGTAGTCCCGCAGCAGTCGAAGGAGCATCAGGGGGTCTCTCTGGTCTCTCTGATCAGGATGCCACCGAGCAGCACGTCGATGACGTCCTCGCTGCTCAACGGCTGGTTCGTTCGGTTCAGACCGGGGAGCCAGGCCCCGATCGTGAGGCTGCGCAGCACCTGCGCGGCCTTGCGTGGCGGCAGCCGCAGCTCGTTCTCGTGCGGCTCGAAGACGAGTGTCGTCAGGTTGTCGATCAGGGTCTTGTTGGCCTCGATGAGGAACTTCGGAGGACCGTGCTGCGGACGTACGCCTTCGGGGTCGGTCTGCTCCATCACGGCCGAGCGCACCGCCATCATGACGAGGACACCTCGCTGGGAGGACGCGGCAAGCAGGTCGATGACGGCCCGGAGCTTGTCCTCGATGTCCGTCTTGCCCTCCACGACGTCGGCCATCGACTGGCCGGCCCGGACGGGGTTGAAGACGTTCTCGGCGACGGCCCGGTAGAGCTCCCGCTTGTCGCGGAAGTGCCGGAAGATCGTGCCTTCGGCGACTCCGGACGCCTCGGCGATGAGCCTGGTCGTCGTCGCGGTGCCGTGCTCGATCAGCAGCGTCTCGGTCGCCGCGATGATCGCTGCGCGCCGGTCTGCTGCGGGAATCGGCTTGGCCCGCGTACGTCGTTCGTCCACGTCGACGAGCATAAGTGAGTGAGCACTCACTCACAAACCAATTATTGGGGGGATCGTCCCGCCAAACCCTGTTCGAGCCGATGCCGACTAGGGCATGCTGGGTCGCTATGTCGGGCCGACAAGGGCCATGGCAGCGGTGGTCCCGACAATCTCGGCCACCGGATCCGGAATGGAGACAGCATGCGTAGGTTGTTGACAGGCGCGACTGCGGTCGCGCTGGGGGTCACCGGCACCCTCGTCATGGCGAACTCGGGCAACGCCACCTCCGACCAGGAGGTCCGCTATGTCGTGGCATACGCCGAGGGATCCTCGGCCGCCAGCGCCCGTGCCGCGGTGAAGGCCGCGGGGGGCGAGATCGTCTCGGAGAACAGTGACATCGGGGTCGCGACGGTCACCGCGGGCGAGGACTTCGCCCAGGCGGCCAACGCCTCGAGCGCCCTCGTCGGCGCAGCCCAGGACAGGATCGTGGGCGCCACCACCCCTGACGCGGCGAGCAAGGCCCGCAAGCAGGACGTGTCCAAGGTCGAGACCGAGTTCCGCGGCAGCAAGGGCACCGCGCCCAAGGCGCCGAAGCCCAAGGGCAAGACCGAGCCGCTCTCCGGTCTGCAGTGGGACATGGCCCAGATCGACGCCGCGGCGGCCAACAAGACCGAGCGCGGCGAGGGTGTCCGCGTCGGCATCCTGGACACCGGTGTCGACGGGTCGCACCCCGACATCGCCCCCAACTTCGACGCGAAGCTGAGCCGCAACTTCACCACCGACATCCCGGTCGACGCCAACGGCGCCGCGGTCGACGGTCCGTGCGAGGACGAGCCCGACGCCTCCTGCACGGACGCGGCCGACGTCGACGAGAACGGCCACGGCACCCACGTCGCCTCGACCATCGCCTCGCCGGTCAACGGCGTCGGCATCTCCGGCGTCGCCCCGCAGGCCGACATCGTCAACCTGCGCGCCGGCCAGGACTCCGGCTACTTCTTCCTGCAGCCGTCCGTCGACGCGCTGACCTACGCCGGCCGCAACGGCATCGACGTGGTCAACATGAGCTACTACGTCGACCCGTGGCTGTTCAACTGCACCAGCCACCCGGCCGACTCCGCCGCGGACCAGGCCGAGCAGGCCACGATCATCACCGCGATGCAGCGTGCCCTCGACTACGCCCGCGCCCGTGGCGTCACCCTCGTCGCGGCCGCCGGCAACCAGGCGATCGACTACACCAAGCCGCAGACCGACGCGAGCAGCCCCGACTACGCCAGCGAGCCCGGCGAGGCCGCCTACGTCCGTGACCTGCTCGACCCGGAGTCGTGCATCTCGATGCCCACCGAGGGCAACGGGGTCATCGCGGTCAGCGCCACCGGTCCGTCCGAGCGCAAGTCCTACTACTCCAGCTACGGCAACGGCTTCGTCGACGTCGCGGCGCCTGGTGGGGATGCGTACGACACCGCGGACGGCACGCGCGACTACGCCGCCACCATCCTGGCCGCCTACCCCTACGACCTGGGGGTGGCCGAGGGTGCGATCGACCCGGCGACCGGCGAGGTCCTGGTCCCGTGGGCGGTCTCGGACTGCTCCAGCGGTGAGTGCTCCTACTACCAGTACCTGCAGGGCACCTCGATGGCCTCCCCGCACGCCGCTGGTGTGGCCGCGCTGATCGTCGGCAAGTACGGACACCACGACCGCTCCGGCAAGACCCTCTCGCCGCGTACGGTCGAGAAGATCCTGCGCAAGTCGGCCACCGACAAGGCCTGCCCGGTGCCGGCCGACTTCACCTACGTACGCCACCTGCCCAACGGCACGACGGCGACCTCCACCCACACCTGTGAGGGTGGCAAGGCGCCGAACGGCTTCTACGGCAGCGGCATCGTCGACGCCAAGGCGGCGGTCGGTCGCTGACCTCGTCCGACGGACCTGTGAAGGGCCCGGATGCTCATCTCGAGCATCCGGGCCCTTCGATTCCTTTAAGGTTCGGCCATGCAGAGTTGGTTGGTCGCGCACTGGGTAGAGATCGCGGGGGTGGTCACCGGGGCGGCATGCGTGATCCTGGCGGCGCGGCGGAGCATGTGGACCTATCCGATCGGGATCGCGAACACTGCTCTCTACCTGGTCGTCTTCGCCGAGAGCGCGCTCTATGCCGACGCGGCGCTGCAGGTCATGTTCATGGTGCTCTCGGTGACCGGTTGGGTCGACTGGGCCACGGCCCGGCGGCGGGAGTCGGAGGCCCACCTACGCCGTGACGAGGCGTTCGTCGGTGTCGCCTCGCCCGGCACGCTCCTGCTCCTGGCGCTCGGGTTCCTGGTCGCGCTGGCGGCGATCGCGTACGTCCTGCACGCCTTCACCGACTCCACCACCGAGGTCCCGGACGCCGCCGTCACCGCGGGCAGCGTGATCGCGCAGATCATGCTCAACCGGCGCTGGTGGCAGTGCTGGCTGGTCTGGCTGGCCGTCGACGTCGTCTCCGTCGGCCTCTACGCCTACAAGGGGCTGTGGCCGACCGCGGTGCTCTACCTCGGCTTCTGTGTGATCGTCCTGGTCGCGCTGCGGGACTGGCGCCGGGTGCTCGTCGCCCCGCGCGAGCCGGAGGTCGCGGGTGTCTGAGCCATACCAATCCAACACTGTCTACGGGCACGGGCTCGTGCTCGGGAAGTTCTACCCGTTCCACGCCGGCCACCAGGCGCTCATCCGTGCGGCCCTGCGCGCCTGCGACCGGGTCACCGTCGAGCTCCTCGGCTCGCAGGTGGAGACCATCCCGCTCGAGGTGCGCGCGGAGTGGCTGCGCGAGGAGCACCCGACCGCCCACGTCGTTGCCGCGGTGGACGAGGCCAGGGTCGACTTCGACGACCCGGCGGCCTGGGACGAGCACATGGTCGTCATCTCCGAGCTGCTCCCGGCCCCGGTCGACGCGGTCTTCTCCTCCGACGCCTACGGCGAGGAGCTCGCCCGGCGGCTGGACGCGACCTGGGTCCAGGTCGATCCCGGACGGGCGTTCAACTCCGTGTCCGGCACGGCGATCCGTCGCGACCCGGCCGCCCACTGGGCCGAGCTGCCGGCACCGGTCCGCGCCTGGCTCACCGAGCGCGTGGTGGTGCTCGGCGCGGAGTCGACCGGGACCACGACGCTGGCTTCGAGCCTGGCCGTCGACCTCGGGACACACTGCGTCCCGGAATACGGCCGGCTCTGGTCCGAGATCCGCCCCGGCGGCCTGTTCACGCCTTGGCGCAGCGACGAGTTCGACCTGATCGTGGACCGGCAGATCGGCTGGGAGGACGCCGCCCGGCGCCGGGTGCCGAAGCCCGTCCTCGTCTGCGACACCGACGTGCTGGCCACCACGCTGTGGCACGAGCGCTACGTCGGCCCTGCCCCTGCCCACCTGGTGGCTCGTGCCGCCGTGCACCGGCCGGTCGCCTACGTCCTGACCGGGGACGAGATCGACTTCGTGCAAGATGGCATGCGCGACGGCGAGCACGTCCGGCACGGGATGCAGGAGCGGTTCCGCGAGGTGCTGGCCGGCCAGCCGGTGCCGTGGATCGAGGTCCGCGGCTCGGTGGCCGAGAGGCTCGCCGCGACCACCGAGTTTCTCGAGCCGCTGCTCGGGCGAAGCAACCGGATCGGCCCGTCACTGGAGGAGCTGGACAGATCATGAGCGATCGTTGGCAGAAGACGTCGGCGTCACCGACCGTGCCGCACGTGCAGCACGGCGGGCCGCGCGACGGGCTGACCGCCGCCGACCTCTTCAGGTCCCCGGACGAGACCGTGGAGCTGGACGAGAAGCTGCGGCGTACGTACTTCTGGCTGGTCAACAAGGCCGTGATCTCGCCGTTCTACGACGTCGAGTTCGACGCGGCGAAGGCCAACCGGTTCCCGCTCGGCGACGCCGGGGCGGAGATCACGCTGCCGACCCGGCCGGCCTACTCCTCCAACGTGCTGCTGCCGCTGCTCACCTTCGCGGTCGGCGGGAAGTGCCTGATGATCGGCGGGCCCGGGCGCGGCAAGACGACGCTCGCGGTGCTGATGGGGGTGCTGTCCGGGGAGACCCCGGAGGACGTACGCCGCCACCTACAGCAGGGGCAGCCGCAGCTGACCGTGTCGGACCTGGTCGGGCTGCCGCTGCCGCGCGACCTCGTCTCGGCGGGGTCCCTGGCGGAGATCACGATCGCCTGGAAGTCGTGGCTGACCCGATGCGTCAAGATCGTCGACGAGTACAACCGCATCCCCACCAAGACCCAGTCCGCGCTGCTCACCATGGTCGCCGAGGGGTATGTCGAGAGCCACGACCAGCTGCGTCGGACGGCGCCGGCCGAGGGCGTCGAGAGCTGGTTCTTCACCGCCAACGACGACTCCGGCGGCGGCACCTTCCAGGTCATCCAGGCCCTCAAGGACCGGCTCGACGTCACCGTGCAGGCGTTCGGCTTCAACGGCCGCTTCTTCGACGAGCTGGTCACCCGGGTCGAGGCCGGTGAGCGGCCGGAGGAGCACGTGCCGGCCTCGCTGGTCTTCTCCCCCGACGAGCAGACCACGATGCTGGCTGCCATCCGGGCGGTGCCGCTGCCCGCGGACGTACGCCGGAAGCTGGAGTACTTCACCGGGCAGTTCGAGTTCGTGCAGCACGGCGGGCGGCGCTTCGAGTACCGCACCAAGGACGTCGTCGCGACCGCCGGCGGCGACGTGAGCGCGGTCATCGACGCCAACTCCGGCGCCGACCTGGTCGTCGACCTCGGCGCGCAGACCCTCAACGGACTCTCCGTCCGAGCGCTGCAGACCCTGATCCTGTACGCCAAGGCGTCGGCGTGGTTCCGCGGCGCCTCCTCCGTGGGGCTCGACGACGTCCGCGCCATGGTCCCGTTCGTGCTCCGCGGGAAGCTCCTGCCCAACCCGCAGCACCCGCGCTTCGAGGCCGGCGACAAGGAGCTCGCCCACGACCCTGCCTCCTGGCTCGTCGACCTCTTCGACACCGCGATGAAGCAGTTCGTCGCGCTCGGTCTCGAAGGTGCCGACCCCGTCGGCGACCTGCTCGCCGAGCTCGGGGGTGGGCTGGACGGGCTCGACCGGCTGACCGTCTCGCAGCGGCTGACCCGGATCGAGTCGGAGGTCGGCAGGATCTCGAAGGTCGGCAAGATCTACGGCCGCGACTACGACGACCTGGTCGCGCTGAAGTATCTCCACCAGCGCTACTCCAACTACCTCCACTGGCTGGAGGGGTCATGATCCGGCGCCCCGGTCATTCGGTGAACGCCTCGGTCCAGCTCGGAGCGGCGTCGTTGCGGTCCGTGCCTGGTCTCGATCTCGATCTCGCTGCCGCGAACGTCGCACGCTGGGGTGGAGATCAGGGTCTGTACGCCACGTTCCTGGCCGCCGGGCTGGCAGCTCCATCGGCGGATGCTCACCGAGGTACCTCGGTGAACGATCCAGTGCTCGTCCGGGATCTCGCCGCCGTCGCCGCCTGGCGAGCAGGCGTCATCGGGCTGCGCACGGACGCGCTCCGGGCGGTGTCCGACCTGTCGGATGCCGGGATCGCGGACGCCGTCGGCGCGACGCTCGGGATGCCGAGCACGGACGTGGCCGGATTCGCCGAGGGGCAGCGTACGGACCGGTTCTTCTGGCCCGCCTGGCAACACCTCGACCGCGCCTATCTCCTGGCGAGGATCGGCGGGTTCGCCGGGCTCGGCGGGCCGTGGCTGGCGCACCCTGGTGACGTCATCGCGGCGGGTGAGGGGCGGTGGCTGGTCGAGGTCGGCGAGGAGCTGTGGCAGGTCGACGCCGACCTCTTCGGCCACTCGGCCTCCCTGGCGAGCGACGATCCGGTGGACTCTGACGCAGGCACCGCCGGCATTCGGGTGGTCAGCGTGCCCACGTCCTACCTGCTCGAGGTCGTGCGGGAGGCGGCGTGAGGGCGCCGACCGCCGCCGAGCGCGAGGCCTGGGAGCAGGCCCTCGACCTGTGGGGCGTGGACCTCCACGACCCGGTCGTGCACACCCGCTCCGACCAGGGCAGCTTCGCCTGGTTCGGGTTCCCACCCGAGGTCAACGTCGACCCCGGCGAGCTCGCCCGCCACGGCGGAGAAGGGCATCTGACCAGCGTCTTCGCTCACGAGATCGGTCACCACCTGCTCTCCCCGAGCACCCGGGCCGACTCGCTGAAGATCCGTCAGCAGATGGCCCGGGTGATCGACCTCTACGACCGGCGGCACCGGCTCGACCTGGCCGCCGCGAGCGGGTTCTGCGCCAACCTGTGGTCCGACATGCTGATCAACGACCGGGTCATGCAGCTGCAGCGCGCCCGGCTCGCCCCGGACGAGACGCCCGACATGGTGCAGCTCACCGAGGCCCTTGCGGCGCCCGCGCTGACAAAAGGCCCGCGCGGCGCCGAGGACAACGAGCTGTGGTGGGTGGTGCAGCGGGCCTACGAGCTGCTCTGGCGGCTCCCCGAGGGCACCCTCGCCTGGCCCGATCCGCCGGTGGGGTGGAAGGCGGCCTACGAGCAGGAGATCGACCGCCTCCGACAGCAGGTCAAGAACCAACGTCGCAAGACCCCGCCCAAGGAGCGCGCGAACCGGTGGCGGGCCCAGCGGGAGGTCGCACAGCGGGAGTGTGATCTCGCCGACCTCGAATACGACCCGCGAGCAGGCCTCGACCCGGCTCACGACGCGACGACGGTGGCCGACGTGGTGCGTACGCTCGCCGCCGACCCGGTCAGCGGCGCGGTGCCGTGGGCCATGGTGATGGTGCCCTACCTGCTGCTCGGCTTCCAGGGCACCGGATGTCACGAGGACTCGCCAGGCGCACCCAGCGCGGCCGAGCTCGCCGGGGCGATCGGCGACCCGCGGCTGCAGAAGCCGTTGGTCCACCCGGATGACGCCGAGGTGGTCGTCGCGGAAGGCGAAGCGGGCGGCAGCGGTTCCGACGGCAGCGGGCAGGCGCTCGGACTGGCCCGGACGCTGGAGCTGATGGCCGGCGCCGACCCCCATGCGGTGATGGCGGCCTGGTATGAGGCCGAGGCCCGCCCCCACGTCGCACCCCTCGTGCAGCGCGGGCTCGCCCCCGCCGGCCCCGCGATCCCCGGTCCGTTGGAGGAGTGGGAGCTCGGCGACGACCTGGCCGACCTGGACTGGCCGGCGACGCTGACCACGGGAGCGGTGTTCGTGCCCGGGGTGACCACCCGAAGGCGTACGTTCATCGCGGACGAGCCCGAGATCGACCACGAGCCGGTACTGCTCGACCTCTACCTCGACTCCTCGGGGTCGATGACGAACCCGCAGCGCGGCTCGGCGGCGATCGTCGCCGGCACGATCCTGTCGCTCTCGGTGCTGCGCGGCGGCGGGCGGGTGCGGGTCACCTCATGGAGCTCCGCCGGGCAGGTCGCCGGCGACAGCGCCTACACCCGCGACCGGGTCGAGATCATGCGCCAGCTGACCACCTACTTCGGCGGCGGCACGACCTTCCCCCTCGACCTCCTGCGCGCCCGCTATCCCGCTGCGCGTCAGCCGAAGGACGGGCAGCGCCACCTCGTGGTCCTCTCCGACGCCGGCCTCGACACGTTCCTGGGCCGCGGCCAGGAGGAGTACGCCGACGTGGCCGCCTCCGTGCGACGCGTGATCGACACCGGGTCGCTGATGATCATCGGACACTGGCGCGGGCAGTCGCGCGAGGAGGCCGAGCGGCTCGGCTACGACGTCGCCGAGATCCCGGACGTGATGCAGGCGCCCGCGGCGTGCGCCGCGCTCGCCGAGCGGATCGCCACCTACACCCCGGAAGGAGCAACCCGTGGCTGACGAGGAGCTGTTCGAGGCCTGGCTCGACGAGGAGCTCGACCCCGACGCCGCCTGGGACGGGCTGGCGCCCGGGCCGTCGGTCGACGAGGTGATGGCCCGGATCTCGACCACGCCGTCGTGGTTCCTCGACGACGCCGTCGACATCGTGGCGCTCGCCGGGGACGTGCTCGACACCTCCGGCGGGCCGTTCATCACCGCGGCCCGGAGAGTGGCGGCGACCGGGAAGACGGTCGCGCGGCAGGGAGCCGGGGTCGTCCTGTGGCTGGTCGCCTCCCAGGAGCTGGCCGGCCCGCTCTCAGCGGTGTTCCGCGAGGACCGGCTCGACCGGGCTCTCCTGACCCTGTCGATGCGCGTAGCGGCGGTCGTCGAACCGCAGCGCTGGGTCGAGGAGTCCGAGCGTCGGGAGGAGGCGGCGCGGACCTTTCTGCTGTGGAACGGGCAGCTGCCGGCGCGCGAGGACGAGCGCAACGCCCGCGCGCTGTTGTCCCGCCTCGACTCCGCCGCCCGCGCCGAGGCGCTCGAACGGGCCCGGCGCGACCGGGAGCACCGCTCGGAGATCCGCAAACGCCTCGAAGATGCCCGCGCGCGTGAGGCCGCCAGCCGCTACAGCCCGGAGTGACCGTGAGCGAGACACCGGACCCGCTTCACCTGGCCGAATACACGCCGATGGCCTCGGCCGCCCTCACCGACGCCGAACGCTGGCCCGGTCTCTCGGCTGCAGGACAAGCACGGTTGGCCGCGGCGGACACCCACCCCGCAGCACCGCGATGGCGGCACCGGGTCGGCCACCGACTCACTCCGGCCGAGCAGGAGGCGGCCCGGGCGCAACTTCCGCTCACGGGCTGGCTGGAGCAGCACCTGGCGGTGGCGCGGTCACTGCCTGCGTACCGTCGGCATCAGGGGCCGCTCGACACGCTCGGCGACTTCCCGCTGATCACCCGCGAGAACCTGGTCGCGGACATCGGCGGGTTCGTGCCGCTGGACGCCGACTACGGGCGGATGCTGCACGGCACCTCCTCGGGAAGCACCGGGGCGGCGCTGGTGATGCCGGACGATCCCGACGAGCTGGCCCGCGGGTTCCACTGGCTCCGTGACCTGATCGCCGGCCTGACCGGCGGCTGGGCGCCGGATCCGGAGCGGTTCGCCGTGGTGCAGGTCGTGTGGCAGCGCCAGGCGTTCACGTACGTCTCGGTCGCACCCGGCTTCGGCGAGAGCCTGGTGGCGCGCGTCAACCTCCATCCCGGCGAGTGGCCGACGGCGGACCAGCGGGCGTTCCTCGGCGACGCGGACCCGCAGGTGATCTCCGGCCACCCGACATCGCTGGAGCATCTCCTCGACCTCCGCGACGTCGTCCGCCCGATCGCGATCATCTCCTCCGCGATGGCGTTGAGCGCGACACTGCGCGCGGACCTGGAGCACACCTTCGCGTGCCCGGTGATCGACGTCTACGGGCTGCACGAGACCCGGCCGGTGGCGGTCAGCACCGACGGCGGCCCATTCGTCGTCGCCGACCGCCGGGTGCACGTCGAGATCCTCGCCCCCAACGGCTCTCCGGTCCCTGAGGGGCAGATCGGCGAGATCGTCGTCACCGCGGGTGAGAATGGCTTTCTGCCGTTGGTCCGCTACCGCACCGGCGACACCGGCCGCTTGGTCCACGTCGGCAACCGGCCCGCGATCGACGCCCTCGAAGGACGCGAGGCCACCGTCTTCACCACCCCGTCCGGCGCCCCGGTCCCCTGCGTCGACCTCACCCAGCACCTCCAGGACGCCGGCGCCCGCGGCTGGTCGGTCGAGCAGGCCGCCGACGGCACCGTCGTCGCGACCATCGCCGGCGGCGACGCGGCCCTCGCCGGAGAACGCCTGACCACCATGCTCGCCCGCGACGTCACCGTCCACCGCGTCGACACCCTCGCCGACCTCGGCGAGGGCAAGCCCCGCCGCTACCGGTCTAGCGCCACGCTCCCAGAAGGTCGTCGGCAGTCCAGACCTTCGTGAAGGCGGACTCCGGGGCGGCGCCTGCGGGGCAGACACCGACCAGGTCGGTGCGTGGGTCGACACCGGGAACAGCAGCCGAGTCGCGTGCCAACTGGTGCCGGTCTCGCTCGCTCAGCGGCTTGTCCGTGCGCCACTTCACGGTGCCCACGAACGCGATCTGATTCGCGGGGCGCGTGTCCGCACCGACCAGGTCGATCTCGGGATTGTTGCTGCGTGGCCACCAGCCGCCGACGGCCCGCACCTCGGGCCACTCCTCACGACCGAGTCTGAAGACGGCATCCCGAACGACCGGCTCGATCACCCGTCCACGCCACGACGAGTAGCCGCCGCGCACTCGCGCGAGCGCCACGTCGGGGCGGCCCGAGTCGACGTCGAGCAGAGAGGGCTCGACGAAGGCCAGCCAGAACTTAAGCGCCGGATCAGCGATCCGATAGCGCCGGTCCTTCGACGCGGACCTGGTCGAGAGTGGCTCGTCGGCGACGGTCACCCGTTTGTCCGCGAGCAGGGCCAAGGTGCGAGTCAGCGTCCCGCTGACAGCGGTCGGCCCCAGAATCCCTCGCTGGATGGAGGTGAACGTCCGCTCCCCCTGGCCGCCGATCGCCCTGAGCACCTGCCGGGCCGCGCTTCCTTCTCCGAACTCCGAGTCGAGGATCCGGGACCCGTGGACCATCAGGGCACTGGTGGAGTGGCTGAAGCTGTCCGTCAGGAAGTCGTCGAGAGTCATTCCCGGCTCCCACTCCTGTGCCACGAGCGGCTGGCCACCCGTGACCAGATGGGCATCGAACGCATCGGCCCCGCGCGTGCCCGTCATCTCCGCGACATCGCTCGGCGACAACGAGTGCAGCACCATCTCCGTCGCCCGTCCGTGGAAAGGCTCCTCCGGGCCGGTCAGCCGCTCCATCATCCCGAGGTCGCTACCGAGCAGAAGAAGGAGCACCGGCTTGCGGGACAGGTGCAGATCCCATGCGCGCTGGAGCTCGCCACCTCCGCCCGGCGTCGACTCCAGCAGCCACGGGATCTCGTCGAGGATGACCACCGATGCCGTGTCGTCAGGGAGCAACGTCGCGAGCTGCTGAAGGGCGGTCGTCAGACTCTGGCCCGACATGCCGCGGGCAAGATCGGCCATCGGCAGGTTCGAGTCCGCGATCGCCTCGTAGAAGGAGGCCAGCTCCTGAGCCAGCGAGGCGCCGCGGGCGGCCTGAAAGTGGACGTACGGCACCTGCGCCCGGGCGACGAACTCTGCCGCCAGACGGGACTTTCCCACGCGGCGCCGACCCCGGATCAGCATCGCGACCCCCCGGTCGAGCCGTCTGCCGCGCCTGACCGCCGCGAACTCGCGGTCGAGGGCAGCCAGCTCTCGACCTCGCCCTACGAACATGCGCTACCTCACCCTCAGAGAATACTTTCACCAATGATTGTATCGTAAGTGATAGTAATCTTCGGATGATCAGGAAACCTCCCGGATGACCGCGACCTGACCCGCGCGGACCAGGTGGGGGCCGCCGTCGTTGCCGGAGAGCAGGTCGGTGCCGCGCACAGGGACGATGACCGCCTCGTGGGTGTGGTTGATGACGAAGACGTACGTCCCCTGCTCACCGACCCGCCGGATCGCCTCGACGCCCTCGGGGAGGCCCCCGACGACCGGCTTGGTCGTGGTGAAGATCTGGGTGGCCAGGGTGTCGAGGGCGTTGGGGGCGAGCTCCGTGCCGACGTACCAGGCGGTGCCCTTACCCACGCGTCGACGCGTGACGGCCGGGTCGCCGGCGCAGTCGCCGGTGGCGTACGCAGCCACGACATCGGCCCCGACGGCACGGCCACGCTCGCTCCAGATCGCGCCGGAGCCGTAGGCGGTCAGCGGGATCTCGTCGCCCTCGGGAAGCGGGCAGAACTCCTCGATCCGGACCCCGAGAAGGTCGGACAGCGCGCCCGGGTAGCCGCCCAGCCGGATGTGGTCGTTCTCGTCGACGATCCCGGTGAAGTAGGTCGCGACGAGCGTGCCGCCGGCCTCGACGAACGCTGTCAGACGCAAGACGGTCTCGTCGGTGAGCAGGTACTGCACGGGCAGCACCACCACGTCGTAGCCGTCGAGCGGGTCGGCGACGCCGATGATGTCCACACCGAGGTTGCGAGCCCAGCAGGCCTTGTGCCACGCGCGGGCGGTCGCCATCGGGTCCACGTCGACCGACGGGTGCGAGTCGAAGGTCGCCGCCCACCACGAGTCCCAGTCGAAGACGATCGCGACGCTCGCTTGCCCCACCCGGGTGCCGGCGACCTCCGCGATCGCGGAGAGATCAGCCCCGAGGCGTACGACGTCTCGCCACAGCCGGCTCTCGGTGCCGGCGTGCGGGACCATCGCGGAGTGGAACTTCTCCGCGCCACCGCGCGACGCGCGCCACTGGAAGAACAGGGCGCCGTCCGCGCCGCGGGCGACGTGCTGGAAGGAGTTGCGGCGCATCTCGCCGGCGGTCTTGGCGATGTTGCGCGGCTGCCAGTTGACCGCGGAGGTCGAGTGCTCCATCAGCAGCCACGGTTCGCCGTGGGCCCAGGAGCGGGTCAGGTCCGCGGTCATCGCGAGCTGCGGGGTGCGGTCCTCGTCGGCGGCGATGAGGTAGTGGTCGTTGGAGACGAGGTCCCCGACATCGACCCAGCTCCGGTAGTCGAGCGACTTGCGGAACCCCATGAAGTTGGTGGTCAGGGGCTTGTCGGAGTGCGCCCGCACCGCCGCCGCCTCGACCCGGTAGATGTCGCGGATCTCGTCCGAGCAGAACCGCCACCAGTCCAGCTGCTGACCGGGGTTGGCGAAGTTGCCGTAGGAGACCTGGCGCGGCGGCCCGATCTGGTCCCAGCTGGTGTAGCGCTGGCTCCAGAAGGTCGTCGCCCACGCCTCGTTGAGCCTCTCGACCTCGCCATGACGGTCCCGCAGCCAGCGCCGGAAGGCCACCGCGCTGGCATCGCAGAAGCAGTGGTCGTTGTGGCAGCCGTACTCGTTGTTGACGTGCCACATCACCACCGCCGGGTGGTCGTCGTACCGCTTGACCAGCTCGGTGACGAGGGTCGTGGCGGCATCGCGGTAGGCGACCGACGAGGGACAGTACGCCTGGCGCGCACCGAACGCGCGCGGGTTGCCGATCTGGTCGACGAGCGTCGCCTCCGGGTGACGCTCGAGGAACCACGGCGGCGGGCTCGCGGTCGCGGTCGCCAGGTCCACGGCGATCCCGCCGGCGTGCAGCTTCTCGAGCACCCGGTCGAGCCAGCCGAAGTCGTACGTCCCCGGCGTCGGCTCCAGCAGCGCCCAGGAGAAGATCCCCACGCTGACCAGGTTCACCCCGGCCTCCCGCATGAGGCGTACGTCCTCGTCCCAGACCTCCTCCGGCCACTGCTCCGGGTTGTAGTCGGCGCCGTAGGCGATCCGCCCGCCCAGCGCCTCGGTGACGCGTTGCATCCCCGTCAGTGGACTCGTCATGGGGCCAGCCGCTCCGTGCGCCACGTGTCGCCCTCGCGTCGGTAGACGAGCCGGTCGTGCATCCGGCCGGGCCGCCCCTGCCAGAACTCCACCGCCGCCGGCTCGACCCGGTAGCCACCCCACTCCTCGGGCACCGGGACCGGCTGGTCGTCGAACTCCGCCTCGACCCGTTCGTACGCCGCCGCGAGCTCTTCGCGCCCGGTGACGACCCGGCTCTGGTGGGAGGCGTGGGCACCGAGCTGGGAACCGCGCGGGCGCTGGCAGAAGTAGGCCTCGACCTCGACGCGGGGCACCTCGTGGGCGATGCCGTCGATGCGTACCTGCCGCTCGAGGGGATGCCACGGGAAGAGCACCGCGATCCGCGGGTTGGTGGCGAGATCGGAGCCCTTGCGGGAGGCGGTGTTGGTGAAGAACGTGAAGCCGTCGGCCGAGAAACCCTTCAGGAGCACGAGGCGCGAGGAGGGCGCGCCTTCGGCCGAGACGGTCGAGACCACCATCGCGTTGGGCTCGACGATGCCCGCGTCGCGAGCCTCGGCGTACCACCTCTCGAACATCTCGAACGGGTCTGCCGCGAGGTCGCCCTCGGTCAGGCCGTTGCGCGTATAGGACTCGCGCGCGGCCGCCAGCTCAGCTGAGAGATCCATGGTCTCAACCTATCGACTCCGTCACGCCGCCAGCGCCGGACTCAGCCCATGCGGACTCAGCCCATGCGGACTCAGCCCATGCGGACTCAGCCCATGAAGGTCTTGACCTGCGTGCCCGACTCGTCGAGCTTGTCGCCCAGCTGCTCCAGCGCCGCGCCGACCTTCGCCAGCAGATCGGCGATCGTCTCGAGAGAACCGGAGAGATCGTCGAGCGCCGAGCCGGCGCTGCCGATCTCCTTCGCAGCGCTCGCGATCGACTTGGCCGGACCGTCGGCCATCGGCACCCGCCCGAGCCCCTCGGCGACGTCGGCGAGCCGGTCGACGCCCTTGGAGATCGCCGCCGAGATGCCACCCAGCGAGGCGGCGACGTCGCCCAACGTGCCCTTGACACCGTTGGCACCGTCTCCGACCAGCACGGCGCCGGCCTCACGGGCGCGCCCACCGGCGGCCTCGAGGCCCTCGCCGAAGGAGTCGAAGAGCTTCGGCAGCCGCTCGACCGAGGCCAGCACATCCTTGTTCTCGGTGATCAGCGTGATCACCTTGTCGATGTCCTTGGCGTTGAGACCACCGACGAGCTTCCCCAGGTCCATGCTGGTGACACTAGCGTCGCGCCGCCTCCCGCGGCCGCGCCCCACGCCCGGGGCGAAGCCAGGATGCGGCACAATGCCCAGTGACATCAGAGGAACGGAGAAGGCAGTGAGCCAGGTACAGCACGGTCTCGAGGGCGTCGTGGCCTTCGAGACCCAGATCGCGGAGCCCGACAAAGAGGGTTCGGCCCTCCGTTACCGCGGGGTCGACATCGAAGACATCGTCGGCCGAGTGCCGTTCGAGAACGTCTGGGGTCTGCTGATCGACGGCTCATACGGCCCCGGGCTGCCGCCCGCGGAGGCCTACAACCTGCCGGTGCACACCGGTGACGTGCGCGTCGACGTCCAGGCCGCCATCCCCATGCTCGCGCCCGCCTTCGGGTTCGGGCAGACCTACGACATCTCCGACGAGCAGGCCCGCGAGGACCTCGCCCGGGTTGCCGTCATGGTCCTCTCGTACGCCGGCCAGTCGGCCCGCTCCATCCACCTGCCGGTGGTGCCGCAGCGCGAGGTCGACAAGGGCAGCACCCTGGCCGAGAAGTTCCTGATCCGCTGGCGCGGCGAGGCGGACCCCGCCCACGCCCACGCGATCGACGCCTACTGGTCTTCGGCCGCCGAGCACGGCATGAACGCCTCGACCTTCACCGCCCGGGTGATCACGTCCACCGGCGCCGACGTGGCCGCGGCCTTCTCCGGCGCGATCGGCGCGATGAGCGGCCCGCTGCACGGCGGTGCCCCCTCGCGCGTGCTCGGCATGATCGAGGACGTCGAGAAGTCGGGCGACGCCGACGCCTATGTGAAGGGCCTGCTCGACTCGGGTGAGCGGCTGATGGGCTTCGGCCACCGCGTCTACCGCGCCGAGGACCCGCGTGCGCGCGTCCTGCGCCGCACCGCCCGCGAGCTCAACGCACCCCGCTTCGAGGTCGCCGAGGCCCTGGAGAAGGCCGCGCTGGCGGAGCTGCGGGCCCGCCGCCCCGACCGCGTCCTGGAGACCAACGTCGAGTTCTGGGCCGCCATCGTCCTCGACTTCGCCCAGATCCCGGCCAACATGTTCACCTCGATGTTCACCTGCGCCCGCACGGGTGGCTGGTCCGCCCACATCCTGGAGCAGAAGAAGACCGGCCGGCTGATCCGGCCCTCCGCCATCTACACCGGCCCCTCCGCTCGCCCCGCCGACGCGATCGAGGGCTGGAACGCCGACTGGGGGAAGTAGAGCCCCGCTGACCCCAGGAACCGACCGGCCGAGCCGGTCGGTTCCTGCGTCTGTGCGGCGAGCCGTCGAGGCGCTTGGCCGTGCAAGACCACGAGATCGTCGTCCTTGCAGTAGCCGAACGGCTCGACTCAGCCTCGATTCCGCTGGAAGAGCGTGGTGATCTCGTCGAGCGCTTGCGCCAGCTCGTCCGAGACCTCGCCGGTCTCGAGCGCCTCAGCAGACATCTCGCCGCCGGCTTCGACGTCACTGAGCAACGCCCCCACGGCACGCTGGACGAAGTCAGCCACGCTGTGGACGGTGCCATCGGCGACGAGCTCGCGGATCGTCTCGAGCTCGGGCGCCGACAGTGTGATCACGATCTGCTCAGCATCTGCCATGGCAAGGAGCGTACGCCTTCAGACGAGGCGCTTGGCCATGCAGACCACGAGGTCGTCGTCCTTGTAGTAGCCGAACGGCTCGACGTCGACGTAGCCGTTGGCTGCGTAGAGCCCGATGGCCTCGTGCTGGAGGCCGCCGGTGGTGAGGACCATCGCCTCGAAGCCGGTCTCGCGGGCCGAGGACTCGACGTGGGCGAGCATGCGTTTGGCGAGGCCTTGGCCCTGGGCCTCCGGGACGACGTACATCCGCTTGATCTCGGCGGTCACCTCGGTCCCGAGGGCGGACTCGCCGGAGCGTCGCCAGGCGCCGGAGGCGACCGGGACGTCGTCGAGGTAGGCCAGGAAGTACGCGCCCGCGGGCGGCTCGAACATCTCCGGCACGGTCGGGTCGTAGTCGGGTTCGCCGTAGCGCTCGACGTAGAACTCCTGGACCCGGCCGACCAGCTTCTGGGCATCCGGGTGGTCGTACGCGACCCGGCGAATCTCAACAGACACGTCGGTATTCTGGCCGATGCCCGCGACTTGCGAGAATGGGTTTATGACGCTGCAGATCCCCGCCGACCTCCTCCCCGCCGACGGACGTTTCGGCTCCGGGCCGTCCAAGGTGCCCACCGGGCGCCTGGAGGCGCTCGCCGCGACCGGGGTGTCGGTGATGGGGACCTCTCACCGGCAGCAGCCGGTGAAGGATCTCGTCCGCCGCGTCCAGACCGGGCTGGCCGACCTGTTCTCGCTGCCGGAGGGCTACGAGGTCGTCATCGGCAACGGCGGCTCGGTGGCGTTCTTCGACCTGGTGACGTACGCACTGGTGCGCGAGCGCAGCCAGCACGCCGTCTTCGGGGCGTTCGGCAAGAAGTTCCTCTCCGCGGCCGAGGCGGCGCCCTGGCTGGCCGATCCCTCGGTGATCTCGGCCGCCCCGGGGTCCCTGGCCGTGCCGACGCACGAGGACGACGTCGATGTTTACGCCTGGACACATAACGAGACCTCGACGGGCGTGATGGCTCCGGTCGTACGTCCCGCCGGCGCCGGTGCGGACCAGCTCACCATCGTCGACGCGACCTCGGCCGCCGGCGGGCTGCCGCTCGAGGTGACCCAGAGCGACGTCTACTACTTCGCCCCGCAGAAGTCGTTCGCCTCCGACGGCGGTCTGTGGCTGGCGCTGCTCTCCCCCGCTGCGATCGCACGGGCGGAGGAGATCGCGGCGAGCGGCCGCCACATCCCGTCGTTCTTCTCGCTGACCGAGGCGATCAAGCAGTCCCGCAGCGCGCAGACCGTCAACACGCCCTCCGTCGCGACGCTCTTCCTGATGGCCGAGCAGCTCGACTGGATGAACTCCTCCGGCGGGCTCGACGCGATGGTCGCCCGCACCACCGCCTCCTCCGACGCGCTCTACGCCTGGGCCGAGAAGGCTCCGTACGCCCGCCCGTTCGTCGAGGACCCCACCCATCGCTCCCTCGTCGTCGGCACCGTCGAGCTCGATGCCGGCATCGACAAGGACGAGCTGCGCCGCATCCTCTCGGAGAACGGCGTCGTCGACCTCGACGCCTACCGCGGCATCGGCACCAACCAGCTCCGGATCGCGATGTACCCCTCCGTCGACGCCGCCGACATCGCGGCCCTCACCGCCTGCATCGACTGGGTGGTCGACCGCCTCTGACCCACCGACTCGGCTCGTCCTGACACAAACCCTCGTCGAGTCGGCTCGTTCTAACG
>NZ_JBHWLY010000023.1:0-78733 GCF_042730435.1 Nocardioides sp. NPDC059952
CGTCAGGACGAGCCGACTCGGCGGTGAAACCGGTCAGGACGAGCCGACTCGGCGGGGTCAGGCCTGGGCTGCGCGACGGAGGCGGCGGACGACTCGTCGACCGAAGTTCCGCACCGGGTGGCGGGTGGCGTAGGTCAGGTCGGCCTCGAGGCCGGCGACCTTGCCGCGCAGCCGCTCGATGCGCTCGCGGCGGCGCCGGTTGACCTCGCGGGCCTCGCGCAGCTGCTTGGACAGGGTGCCGACCCGGGCCTGGGCGGAGTTGGCGGAGGCCTGGATGCCGAGGATGTGGTCGCGGGTGGCCAGCCGGGAACGGGTGACCTCCTCGAACTTGTGGGTGTGGGCGTCGCGGAGCCGGACCTCGTCGGCCGGAGCGGCCTGGACGAGCTCGGGGGCGGCCGGCGCGAGCTCGCCGTCGGCGAGCGGCCGGGCGGAGAGCTGGAACTGGTAGACCAGCGCGTCGGGCTGCTGGCGTACCCACTCCACGGCCACCTCGGGAAGCAGACCCGGGTCGACCGCGACCTCGACGTTGAGCGGGTCGGCGGTGGTGCCGCGCAGGTCCTCGACCGCGTAGCCCGCCTCGGTGAAGAGCTTCAGCAGCCCCTCGCGGGAGTAGAACTTGATGTGGGTGCGGTCCAGGAGACCGGTGTCGGTGGTCTGCCAGCGGCCCTGGAGCAGGGCGAGGCGGACCGAGCCGTGGGTGACGTTGGGGATCGAGATGACCACCCGGCCGTCGGGGGCGAGCAGGTCACGGGCCTGCTCGAGCGCCGCCCGCGGGTCGACGAGGTGCTCGAGGACGTCGGCGAAGATCACCAGGTCGAAGGAGCCGGGCTCGACGATCTCGGTCAGCGGGGTCGCGTCGACGTCGGCGACGACCACCCGCTCGAGGACCTTCTCGGCCAGGCTCGCCGCCTCGGGGTCGATCTCGATGCCGGTGACGGTGCAGCCACGCTCGGTGAGGATCCGGCCGATCTCACCGGTCCAGCAGCCGACGTCGAGGACCCGCTTCCCACCGTCTGCCGAGGCGATCGGCGCAGCCAGGTCGATGACCTGCACATGGCTGGTGTTGGCGTGATCGAGGTCGATCTCGACGGCGTAGTGCGACATGCGACGAGGGTAGCGACCTTTGGTGGTGCCGCGCGGGTTCGGCACGGGTGAATTGCGGGCTGTTTCGACGCTTCGGCGACGTACGGGGAAATGGTCTGTTACACAGTGGAAACAGACGCTTCGGGGTGTCGAAACGTCCCCGGGTGAAGGTGGCGGCGAAGATGACAGGATCAAGGACTTCTGGAGGCGCCCTCTCGTGAAACTCGTGACCGCAGTGATCAAGCCCCACAAGTGGGAGGACGTGCGCGAGGCCCTGGAGGCGTTCGGTGTGACCGGCATGACCGTCTCCGAGGTCTCCGGCTACGGCCGGCAGAAGGGCCACACCGAGGTCTACCGCGGCGCCGAGTACGACATCGCCCTGGTGCCGAAGATCCGCATCGAGATCGTGGTGGAGGACGAGGATGCGGCCGACGTCGTCGGGATCGTCGTGAAGACCGCGCAGACCGGTCGGATCGGCGACGGGAAGGTCTGGCTCAGTCCGATCGAGTCCGTCGTCCGTGTCCGGACCGGTGCGCGCGACGCCGAGGCGCTCTGATCCAGTGGAACGCTCGACCATTAGGCTTCGTCCGAGTGCCGGTCCATCGAATCCCACCGGAGGAGAGAAATGAAGCTCGTCACCGCAGTGATCAAACCCCACAAGTGGGAGGACGTCCGCGTCGCCCTGGAAGCTGTCGGTGTCACCGGCATGACCGTCTCCGAGGTCTCCGGCTACGGCCGGCAGAAGGGCCACACCGAGGTCTACCGCGGCGCTGAGTACGACGTCGCCCTGGTGCCGAAGATCCGCATCGAGATCGCCGTGCCCGACGAGGAGGTCGAGTCGGTGGTCAGCGCCATCGAGACCTCGGCGAAGACCGAGCGCATCGGTGACGGCAAGGTCTGGGTCTCCCCGCTGGAGACGATCGTGCGGGTCCGCACCGGCGACCGCGACGACGCCGCGATCTGAATCTCTCATGAAGGGGCTGGCGCATGAGCGAGCGGCAGCGAGCGACGATCAGGATTGTCGCGCCGCCGCGTTCGCACCCTGGCTTCTCCCTACGATCGCGGCGGCGTGACGGCTGAGGGCCGGGCGGAGCGCACAGCCGAGGCCGACGAGCACTGCGCCGAGGCGTACGCCGCAGCGGGCGGCCCCGAGGTCGGGGTCGCCCTGGTCGCGGTCGGGGGATACGGGCGCGGGGAGCTCGCGCCCTTCTCCGACTGGGACGTGGTCCTGGTGCACGACGACGCCGTCTCGCCGGGGTCGGTGGCCGAGCAGGTCTGGTATCCGCTCTGGGACGCCGCGCCCAAGCTCGACCACTCGGTGCGCTCGTTCTCCGAGATGCTCTCGTCCTCGACCGGTGACCTCCGGGTCGCCCTGGGGCTGCTCGACATCCGGCACCTGGCCGGCGACCGCGGCCTGGTGCTGCGGCTGCGTACGACGATGCTGGCCCACTGGCGCAAGCACGCCCGGGCCCTGCTGCCCGAGCTGAGGACGATGAGCGTGGAGCGACACCGGCGTGCCGGGGAGCTCGCCCACGCCTCGGTGCCGGACCTGAAGGAGATGTACGGCGGGCTGCGGGACGCGGTCGTCATCAAGGCGATCGTGGCGACCTGGCTGGTGGACGTACCTGCGGTCGACCTGGAGAAGTCGCGCCGCGCCCTGCTCGACGTCCGTGATCTCGTGCAGGAGATCGGCGGCCGGGCCACCGACCGCGTCGTGCCGGAGATGTGGGACCAGCTCGCCGAGAGGCTCGAGCTGGACGACGCTCGTACGGCACAGGCCCACGTACGCACCATCGGCCGCCGCCTCGCCCATCTCTCCCGCCTGGCCTGGCGACGGGTGGACGGGGTCCTCGAGCGATCCCGTCCCGGAGCGCCGCGTCGCCCGCGGCTGACGCCTCTGGGCGGCGGGCTGGCGCTCGCGTCCGGCGAGGTCGTCCTCGTGCCGGGCGCCCGCCCCGCGCGGGATCCGCTGATGCTGCTGCGCGCCTCGGCGCTGGCCGCCGAGCACGGGGTCGCCCTGGCGCCGCCGACCGCCGCGCGGCTGGCCAAGGACACCCCGGCGCTGGCCGAGCCGTGGCCGGAGGACGCCCGCCGACTCTTCGTACGGCTGCTGGGGGCCGGGCGCGGGCTGCTCGCGGTCTGGGAGACCCTGGAGGAGACCGGCGCGGTCTCTCGGATCCTGCCCGAGTGGGAGCGGATCCGGCTCCTCCCGCACGCCTCGATCATCCACCGCTTCACCGTCGACCGGCACACCATCGAGACCTGCATCGAGGCGGTCGCGCTGATGCCGCGCGTGGCTCGCCCCGACGTGCTGCTGGTCGCGGCGCTGCTCCATGACATCGGCAAGGGGTCGCTGACCGAGCACAGCGTCGCGGGGGAGCCGATCGCCCGCCGCATCGCCTCACGGATGGGATTCCCGGACGAGGAGGTCGAGCTGATCTCGCAGCTGGTGCGCTGGCACCTGCTCCTGTCGGTGACCGCGACGACCCGTGACCCGGACGACCCGGCGACCGTCGACCTGGTGGTCGACACGATGGGCGACGCCGAGGCGCTCGCCCTGCTCACCGCGCTCACCGAGGCGGACGCGCGGGCGACCAGCACCCAGGCCTGGACCAGCTGGCGGGCCCGGCTCATCCTCGACCTCGCCCGCCGGGCCGCGCGGGTCCTCGACACCGGCGTCGCCGCGGGGGAGCGGTCGCAGGCCGCGGTGGAGATCCCCGAGAGCGTACGTTCGGGCTCGACCTCCTTCCGTGCCGAGCCGCTCGCCGACGGCGCCCGGGTGTGGGTGATCGCGCCCGACCGGCTCGGCCTGCTCGCCGATCTGGCCGCCACCTTCGCGGTCGCGCGGCTGCCGGTCAGAGCCTGTCGTGCCTGGCAGCAGGGCGGTTTCGGGGTGAGCGTGTGGGACCTCGACGACTCCTATGTCGACGCCGCGGTGCTGCGCACCCGGTTCTCCGCCATCACCGAGGGCCGCCTCGACCCGACGACCCGGCTGGCGCCGAGCGCGGCCGCGCGGGGGAGCGAACCCTCGGTCGTCGTACGTCCCGAGGCATCCAGCAAGGCCACGGTCCTCGAGGTGCGCACCATCGACCGTCCCGGGGTCGTCTACACGGTCGCCGTCGCGCTGGCGCGGATGGAGATCGCCGTCCGCTCCGCCCATATCTCCACCCTCGGCCCGCAGGCCGTGGACGTGTTCTACCTCCAGGAGGCCTCGGCCGGAGTGCTCGCCGAGCATCGGGCGGCCGAGGCGGCCCATGCGGTCCGCGCGGCGCTCGAGTGCTGACCGCCACCGTGCCACCCTGCGATGGCGCTGCCGAATAGCACCCCACACACAACAGTTCGTTAGTCTTGGCAGGACCACCACTCTGCTGAAGGACCGCTTTGTTCGCCACGCTCTCCGACCGGCTCGCCACGACGTTCAAGAACATTCGGGGCAAGGGCCGCCTCACCGATGCCGACATCGACGCCACCGCTCGCGAGATCCGTATCGCGCTGCTCGAGGCCGACGTCGCGTTGCCGGTGGTGCGCGAGTTCGTCGCCCGGGTCAAGGAGCGGGCGCGCGGCGAGGAGGTCAGCCAGGCGCTGAACCCCGCCCAGCAGATCGTCAAGATCGTCAACGACGAGCTGGTCACGATCCTGGGTGGCGAGACCCGTCGGCTCCGTTACGCCAAGACCGGCCCGACGGTGATCATGCTCGCGGGTCTGCAGGGTGCCGGTAAGACCACCCTGGCCGCGAAGCTCGCGCTGTGGCTGAAGGAGCAGGGCAAGGCGCCGCTGCTGGTGGCCGCCGACCTGCAGCGGCCCAACGCGGTCAACCAGCTCCAGGTCAACGGTGAGCGCGTCGGGGTCCCCGTCTACGCACCCCAGCCTGGCAATGGCGTCGGCGACCCGGTCGCGGTTGCCCGTGACGCTGTCGAGGAGGCCAAGCGCAAGCTCCACGACGTGGTCATCGTCGACACCGCCGGCCGCCTCGGCATCGACGAGGAGCTGATGAAGCAGGCCGCCGACATCAAGGCGGCGGTCAACCCCGACGAGGTCCTCTTCGTCGTCGACGCGATGATCGGTCAGGACGCGGTCAACACCGCGCAGGCCTTCCTCGACGGCGTCGGCTACGACGGCGTGGTCCTCACCAAGCTCGACGGCGACGCCCGTGGTGGTGCGGCGCTCTCCATCGTCCAGATCACCGGCAAGCCGGTCATGTTCGCCTCCAACGGCGAGAAGATGACCGACTTCGACCTGTTCCACCCCGACCGGATGGCCGGCCGCATCCTCGACATGGGCGACATGCTCACCCTGATCGAGCAGGCCGAGAAGACCTTCGACCAGGGGCAGGCCGAGCAGGACGCGGCCAAGCTCGCGAGCGGCGAGTTCACGCTCGAGGACTTCCTCAAGCAGATGCAGCAGCTGCGCAAGCTCGGCTCGATGTCGAAGCTGATGGGCATGCTGCCGGGCATGGGTCAGTTCCGCGACCAGCTCGACAACTTCGACGAGCGCGAGATCGACCGGATCCAGGCGATCATCCAGTCGATGACCCCGGCCGAGCGCGCCAACCCGAAGATCCTCGACGGCTCCCGCCGCGCCCGCATCGCGAAGGGCTCGGGCCGCCAGGTCTCCGACGTCAACCAGCTCATCCAGCGCTTCACCGAGGCGTCGAAGATGATGAAGCAGCTCGCCTCCGGTGGCGGCATGCCCGGGATGCCCGGCGCGCCCGGTGCCGGCTTCGGCAAGCGCGCCGGCGCCAAGCAGGTGGCCCAGAAGAAGAAGGGCAAGGGCGCGCGCAAGTCCGGCAACCCGGCCAAGGCCGCCCAGCAGGCGAAGACGGACGCCGAGAAGAAGCCGGCTGCCGCCAACCCGTTCGGGGTGCCGGGTGGCGAGGAGATCGACTACGAGAAGGCTGCCGCCGAGCTCAACCTGCCCGGGGACTTCTCCAAGTTCCTGAAGTGACCCGCCTCGACCGCTGAGTCGGCGCATCTGTCCCGGCCAGAATCGCTGAGTCGGCGCATCTGTCCCCATCGGATCGCCCGCTTCGACCAGCTTTGGCGAGACAAACGCGCCGACTCGACGCTGGTTCGCGAGACACATGCGCCGAGTCGGCTCGTTAGAACGCGCCGACTCGGCAGGATTCGCCGTCACGACGCGCCGACTCGAGGCGCCGCAGCGCCACCGGAACCGGGCCACATTCTTCAACCTCAGAGCCGAGGCGCCCGTCAGTTTCGCGCATGTGTGCGGAACTGGCGCTTCGCGGGCGCTCTCGACCTGCCACTTCGGCACACATGTGCCGAAGTGGCGCCACGGGCCTGTGCGCTTCGCAGCGACTCGCACCTTTATCCTGGCCGCATGGCAACGGTCCTGGTCGTCGACGGTGCGAACGTCGTGGGTGCCCGCCCGGACGGCTGGTGGAAGGACCGGGCCGGCGCCGCGCGCCGGCTGCACGAGGCACTCCTGGTGGCCGACCTCCCGCACGACCGGATCGTGCTGGTCCTGGAGGGACAGGCCAAGGGCGGCGTACGTCCCGGCCGCGACGCCCACGTGCTCACCGTCCACGCACCCAAGGACGGGGACGCCGCGATCGTCGGTGCCGTCCGGGAGGCGCAGGAGAAGGGCGACCGGGTGACGCTGGTGACCGCCGACCGGATGCTGCAGGCACGCTGTGGCGGCGCGACGGCCCTGGGGCCGTCCTGGTTGCTTGACCAGATCTGAGTAATTCGAGGGGTTACGCACGCGTAGCCATTGACCGGCATTGTGATCGCCGTCACGCTGGGAGCGCTCTCACGAGCCCTGGCGCCTCATCGCCGAGGTGTTGGTAGATCACTCTCAGGAGGTCTGTCCCGTGCGATCACACAGACGGCGCGGCGCGATCGGTGGAGCCTCGGCTCTCGCCGGTCTGCTCTGTGCCACGCTCTTCGTTGCCCCTGCATCCAGTGCGGCGCCCACCAGCGCGCCCGCCGGCGTGTCCACCGATGCGCTCACGCGCTCGGGCCACACGCTGCCCTACAAGAACCCACGTCTGGCGACCAAGACCCGCGTCGCCGACCTGCTCGCCCGGATGACGCTCGCCGAGAAGGTCGGTCAGATGGCCCAGGCCGAGCGCGCGGACGTCGCCGCTAACCCCGGCCAGATCGCTGAGCTCGGGCTCGGCAGCGTACTCTCCGGCGGCGGCTCGACCCCGGCCGAGAACACCCCGGAGGCCTGGGCCGACACGGTCGACGCCTTCCAGGAGCAGGCGCTCTCGACCCGGCTGGGGATCCCGCTGCTCTACGGCGTCGACTCGGTCCACGGTCACGGCAACCTCAACGGCGCGACCGTGTTCCCGCACAACATCGGCCTCGGCGCGACCCGCGACCCGAAGCTCGCCGAGCGGATCGGGCACATCACCGCGGAGGAGACCCGCGCCTCCGGGCCGCAGTGGACCTTCGCCCCGTGCATCTGCGTCGCCCGCGACGACAGGTGGGGGAGGACGTACGAGTCCTTCGGTGAGGACCCCAAGCTGGCCGCCAAGATGTCGCAGATGATCGAGGGGTTCCAGGGCGACAAGAACGAGCTCGACGATCCCGACCGCGTGCTCGCCACCGCCAAGCACTTCGCCGGCGACGGCTTCACGACGTTCGGGACGGGCGAGGGCGACTACACCATCGACCAGGGCATCACCCAGGCCTCGCACGCCGAGTTCGAGAAGCTGGCGCTCTCGCCGTACGTCACCGCCATCAAGAAGCACGACGTCGGCTCGGTGATGCCGTCCTTCTCCAGCGTCGACTGGACTGAGGACGGACTCGGCAACCCGCTCAAGATGCACGCCCACGAGGAGCTCGTCACCGGCTGGCTCAAGGAGAAGCAGGGCTTCGACGGCCTGGTGATCTCCGACTGGCGGGCGATCCACCAGATCCCGGGGACGTACGCCGAGCAGGTGGCCATCTCGGTCAACGCCGGCGTCGACATGTTCATGGAGCCGTTCTCCGGCGACACCGTCGGCTATCCGCAGTTCATCGAGACGCTGACCGACGCGGTCGAGAGTGGCGCCGTCTCGACGGCCCGCATCGACGACGCGGTCTCCCGCATCCTGACCGCGAAGTTCGACCTCGGACTCTTCGAGAAGCCGTTCACCGACCGGCGCAACATCGACGAGATCGGCAGCGCCGACCACCGTCGCGTCGCGCGCGAGGCGGTGGCGAAGTCGCAGGTCCTGCTCCGGAACAGGCACACGCTGCCGCTCTCCGGCCGCGACGACGTCTACGTCGCGGGCAGCAAGGCCGACAGCATCGGTGACCAGGCCGGGGGCTGGACGATCACCTGGCAGGGCAACTCGACTCACCAGATCCCCGGCGACACGATCCTCGACGGCATCGAGTCCGCGGCCCGTGGCGAGGTGACCCACTCGCCCGACGCCTCCGCGCCGGTCCCGGCCGGGGCACATGGTGTCGTGGTCGTCGGCGAGCACCCGTACGCCGAGGGCTTCGGTGACGTCGGTGGCCCGCGCTGGGGCTACGACCCGGGTGAGGGCGGCGTGCTCCGGCCGGCGCTGACGATGCAGCTCAGCGACGCCGACACGGCGGCGATCGAGACGGTCTGCGCGGCCGCGGCGACCTGCACGGTGCTCGTCGTCTCCGGGCGTCCGATGATCATCCCGCCCGAGCTGCTCGGGCAGATCGACGCTCTGGTGGCCTCCTGGCTGCCGGGCAGCGAGGGCAAGGGCGTCGCCGACGTGCTCTTCGGCAAGCGCCCGTTCACCGGGAAGCTTCCGGTGACCTGGCCCCGCTCGGTCGACCAGGAGCCGATCAACATCGGCGATTCCGACTATGACCCGCTGTTTGCGTACGGACACGGCCTGAAGACGCACCGATAGCGAAAAGGCCCGATCCGAGTTGTGCGAATCTTCGATTCGCGACGCTTGGATCGGGCCATTTCGGTGCATGATTCGTGCATGCAGACGCTTCGCGTAGACGTATCGGGACGAGCGCTCAGCTTCCCGCCCGACAAGATCGTCCGAATAGGGCGTTCGATCGATGCCGACGTGGTGCTCTCGTCATCCTCCGTCTCCCGCGCTCATGCGGAGCTGCGCCCGGACCCGTCCGGGTGGAAGCTGGTCGACGTCGGCTCCGCCGGAGGGACGTACGTCTCCGGCAGCCGCGTCACCGAGGTGCCGTTGACCGGTGCGACCGAGATCCAGCTCGGCCCGGCGGGGCCGGGCTCGACGATCACGGTCACGCTCGACGACGCGCCGGTGGCGGCGGGTGCTCCGCGTGCTCAGGCGCCGGCTCCGCCGCCTCCGCCGGCGATGGCGGGCGCCACGGCGGCTCCGCCCTCCGGGGCGGCACCGGCGGCTCCGCCCCCGCCCGGCAACCTGCCGCCCGCGCCCCCGGCGCCCTCGGCGACCCAGGACATCTCCGAGATGACGATCGCTCCCGGGATGGCCCGCCCGACCGCTCCCGGTCAGCCGCCGGCCCCGCCGACCGGCCCGGACCTGCTGCTGGTCGCCGAGGGCAAGGAGCACCGCTTCCGCCACCCGGTCACGGTCACCATCGGCCGTGCGGCCGACAACTCGGTCGTGCTGGAGGACCAGGGTGTCTCCCGCCAGCACGCCCGGTTGGTGGCGACCCCAGGCGGCTGGACCTTCGAGAACGGCTCCCAGACCGGGTCGTTCCTCAAGGGGAAGCCGTTGGTCCGGGAGCAGATCGACGAGGAGACCGAGATCCGCCTCGGTCACCCGGTCGCCGGCGAGATCCTCAAGGTCATCCCGATCTACGCCGCCGAGGTCGAGGTTGCCCGGGCCGCCGCCAAGCGCCGCAACAAGCTGCTGCTGTGGGGCGGGATCGGGGCCGCGGCCGCGGTCGTGGTCATCGGACTGGTGATCGCGATGTTCGTGGTGCCCGGCGGCGACCCGGCCGCCCAGGACACCGGTCTGACCAAGGACGAGCTCAACAGCGCGCAGCGGGCCGCCGTCTGGATCACCTACGCGCCGACCGAGGACACCATCGCGATGGGATCCGGGTCGATCGTCACCGAGGACGGCAAGATCCTCACCAACGCCCACGTCGCCGACCCGGCGAAGATCCCGGAGTATGCCGCCAAGGGCGAGGTCTCGCCCGAGGTCGTCAACATCCACCTGACCGACCCGGCCGAGGGCTACAAGGTCGGCGAGCCCGACTACATCGCCAAGGTCATCCAGTCCGACGGCGAGGTCGACAGCGCGGTCGTGCAGATCATCGCCGACGGCGAGGGCAACCCGGTGAACCCGTCATCGCTGGACCTGCCGACGATCTCGCTCGGCGACTCCAACGCCGTCGACCGCGGCGACTTCATCGCCACGATCGGCTTCCCCATGCTGCCGAAGGAGAGCTTCGCGGACAAGGAGGGCGTGCTCTTCCAGCCGCCGACCGTCGCCGAGGGCAACGTCGCGACGATCCTCTCCTTCGAGGGCGAGGAGCGGGCCGTCTTCGACGTCACCGCCCGGATCTCCAGCGGCAACTCCGGTGGCGCCGCGGTCAACGACGACGGTGAGCTCGTCGGCGTACCGACCTCCATCGGGTGGGACGAGAGCAACGTCGTCACCGGCCAGGTGATCCCGCTCGCTCAGCACTTCCCGATCCTCGAGGCCGCCGGGGTGAAGGTGCCGCGCAACTAGGTAACCTGCGTCACATGACTGCTCTGCGCTTCTCCGGCCCGGTCCTTCCCGATGGAGAGGTGCGGGACCTCTACGTCCTCGACGGCCGCATCACCTACGAGCGGCCGTCGGGGGCGGAGACCGGCGCCTCGGGCTGGATCGTCCCCGGCCTCGTCGACGCCCACTGCCACATCGGGCTCGGGCCCGACGGTGCGGTCGACGCCGAGACCGCCGAGGCCCAGGCGATTGCCGACCGTGACGCCGGTGCGCTGCTCCTGCGCGACGCCGGCTCCGCCGCCGACACCCGCTGGGTGCAGGCACGCGACGACCTGCCCCGGCTGATCCGCGCCGGCCGCCACATCGGACGTACGAAGCGCTACATGCGCAACTACGCCGACGAGGTCGAGTCCGACGGTCTGGCCGAGGCCGTCGAGCGGCAGGCCCGCTCCGGTGACGGCTGGGTCAAGCTCGTCGGCGACTGGATCGACCGGGCCGAGGGCGACCTGAAGCCCTCCTTCCCGGAGGAGTCGTTCGCCGAGGCGATCAAGGTCGCCCATGACAACGACGCGCGGGTCACGGCGCACTGCTTCGGTCACGAGGTCCTGCCCGGCCTGATCGAGGCCGGGATCGACTGCATCGAGCACGGCACCGGGTTGACCACGGACCTCGTCGAGGCCATGGCCGAGCAGGGCACCGCACTGGTCCCCACCGTCGCCCAGCTGGAGATCTTCCCCGACCTGGCCGCGGCCGCGGCACCCAAGTTCCCGACGTACGCCGCCACCATGGAGGACCTCTACGCGCGCCGTCGCGAGACGATCATGAGCGCCTACGAGGCGGGCGTGGCCCTCTACGCGGGATCCGACGGCGCCGGCGACCAGCTGCACGGCGTACTCCCGGTCGAGGTCCTCGCCATGCACCGGCTCGGTCTTCCGGCCGACGTCGTCCTCGGTGCCGCCTCCTGGCGCGCCCGGGAGTGGCTCGGGCACAACCCCGGCCTCGCCGAGGGTGACCCCGCCGACTTCGTCGTCTACGACACCAACCCCCTCGACGACCTGACCGTCCTAGCCCGGCCCGCCGCCGTGGTTCTCAGGGGAGTCGTCCACTAGACAGAGCGGCTGGATTCGAACAGCCGCCGATCGCGCCGGGCGCTGACCCAGTCGACGAGCATGGCGGCGGACAGGACGAATCCGGCGACGATCAGCGCCACGCCGCAGAGCATCCCGAACCCGTTGTCCAGCGCTAGCTGTGGGCCGTAGCTACCCTGCGCCGGCGTGATCCGAGCCGGGCGGTCCTCGCTCACCGGTGACGTGCACGTGACCCGAAGGCGCCCGGACCCGGCGTCGAATTGGAAGGCGATGTAGTCGCCCGTCTCCTCGGACCATCCCGCTTGGCTCGGCTTCGGCGACAGTTGGATCGAGCCTCGCGAGGAGTCGACGATCGTGCAGGACGCGTCCCAGGACCGGAACCACGGTTCGTTCCCGGGGTCGTCCGTGCTGGGGAGGGTGAGGAGCGCGTCCATACCTGGCTCGATCAGGACATCGTGCGGTGCGCCGTCGATCGGGATGCTCGCCCGGATGGGCTCCGCCGTGACGAACGGAAGGAACAAGGTCAGGAAGAGGGCCAGCCCGCCGACCAGGACCGCGAGGCCGACGACGCCGCCCACGGCCTTGGCCGAAGGGAACACCTTGGGCGTCCCCTGAGGTGAGGAGGGCCGTGGGTATGGAGTGAAGGGGGTGGGGGTATCCCGATGGGACATGCGGCAGAGTATCCAGGGCATCGCGGCGTCATGGACGTGGTTTTCGTCAGCGAGGAGCTGGCGGGTGGGGCGGTTGCGCGCTGCGTACGGGAATTTCTTCCCGACCTGCAGGTCTGGCAAACTGGAGCGTGTGTCCTGTGCGCAGGGACCCTCTCACCCAGCGCAACAGTGCCCGCCGAAGTTGCCTGACGGGTGTCCCCACACCGACACGGGCCTCTTCACCCATATTCGATTCCAAAGGAATACCACCAACAGTGGCTGTCAAGATCCGCTTGAAGCGCCTGGGCAAGATCCGGGTTCCGCAGTACCGCATCGTCATCGTCGACTCGCGCAAGAAGCGCGACGGCGCTGTCATCGAGGAGATCGGTCTCTACCGTCCCAAGGAGGAGCCGAGCTTCATCCAGGTCGACTCCGAGCGCGCCCAGTACTGGCTCGGCGTCGGCGCCCAGCCGACTCCGGCTCTCGAGGCGATCCTCAAGGTGACCGGCGACTGGCAGAAGTTCAAGGGCCTCCCGGGCACCGAGGGCACCCTGCGGGTCGCCCCGCCGAAGCCCGACAAGCTCGAGCTCTTCAACAAGGCTCTCGCCGAGGCGCACGCTTCGGCTGGTTCTGAGGCCGTCACGAAGAAGGCCGCCAAGAAGGCTGAGGAGCCCAAGGCTGAGGAGCCGAAGGCCGAGGAGCCCAAGGCTGAGGAGCCCAAGGCCGAGGAACCCAAGGCCGAGGAGACCCCGGCCGCTGAGGCCGAGGCCTGAGCAGCATGCTCGCCGAAGCTCTCGAGCACCTCGTCCGAGGAGTCGTCGACAACCCCGACGAGGTGAGCGTGCGCGACAAGCAGCTTCGTCGCGGCTCCGTCCTCGAGGTCCGGGTCCACCCCGACGACCTCGGCAAGGTGATCGGCCGCGGCGGCCGCACCGCCACCGCGTTCCGTACGGTCATCTCAGCGCTGGCCGGCAAGGGCGGCGCGCGGGTCGACTTCGTCGACGTCGACGGCGGTCGCTGAGCACCGGCTGCACCAACTCACGGCAGGCGCCATCCCCGTTGCGGGGGTGGCGCCTGTTGCTCATTCTCGGGCCGCCGAACTCGTGTAACACGTCGTTCGTAGGACTACTCGCCCTATCCGATAGGGCGAGTAGTCCTACGAACAGCGTGTTACAGCGAGCGGCGCCGCCCCCACGCTGAGGAGTTCGGCCCGACGTACGCCACCCTCTAGGCTCACCTCGTGGAGTTGATCGAGGTGCTGGTCGGACGGATCGGCAAGCCGCACGGGATCCGAGGGTTCGTGACCGTCGAGGTGCGCACCGACGAGCCCGACCGGCGGTTCGCCGAGGGCACGGTGCTGCGGGCGCAGCCGCCGAAGGGATCGGCGTACGCCGCCAAGGAGTTGACCGTGGAGGGCGCCCGTTGGCACGGGCAGGTGCTCCAGATCGCCTTCGAGGAGATCGCCGACCGCAACGAGGCCGAAACGGCTCGCGGGACGCTGCTCTTCGCCGACGTCCCGGCCGAGGAGACCCCCGAGGACCCCGACGAGTACTACGACCATCAGCTCGTCGGCCTGACCGCCTTCGATGAAGAGGGCCGCGAGCTGGGCACGGTGAAGGCGCTGGTCCACGGGGGAGCCCAGGACCTGCTGACGATCCGTACCCCGGACCGGCGCGACGCGCTGGTGCCGTTCGTCAAGGCGCTGGTGCCGGTCGTCGACCTGGTCGAGAAGAAGGTCGTCATCGCCGACCGCCCCGGCCTGGTCACGCCGTTCCCCGAAAGCACCGAGGACGAGGACGACGCCACGTGAGGCTCGACTACCTCACCATCTTCCCCGACTACCTCGCGCCGCTCCGGCTGAGCCTGCCGGGCAAGGCGATCGAGTCCGGGTTGCTGGACCTGCACGTCCACGATCTGCGTGCCTGGGCGCACGACAAGCACCGCACTGTCGACGACACGCCCTACGGCGGTGGCGCCGGGATGGTGATGAAGTCGGAGCCGTTCGGTGAGGCCTTCGACGAGCTGGCGATCGACGGCGCGACCGTGATCGTGACCACCCCGAGCGGCGAGCCGTTCACCCAGGCGTTGGCTCGCGAGCTGTCGACTCGGGAGCGGCTGGTCTTCCTGCTCGGCCGCTACGAGGGCATCGACCAGCGCGTCCTCGACCACGCCGCCACCCGCGCCGAGGTCCGCGAGATCTCCCTGGGCGACTACGTGCTCAACGGGGGAGAGGTGGCCGCGATGGCGATCACGGAGGCCGTCGTACGCCTGCTCCCCGGGTTCATGGGCAACGCCGAGTCGCTCGTGGAGGAGTCCCACGAGGACGGCCTGCTGGAGTACCCGGTCTACACCAAGCCCGCCTCCTGGCGTGACCTCGAGGTCCCGAAGGTGCTGCTCAGCGGCGACCACAAGCGGATCGCGCAGTGGCGCCACGACCAGGCGGTGGCCCGGACCTCCGTACGCCGCCCCGACCTGCTCCACGCCTCCCAGGCAGCCACCGAGTGGGAGATCGTGCCCGCCGTACGTGCTGATGTGCCCGAGCTGCACACGCTCCAGCTCGCCTGCTGGGTGCAGGAGATGCACGACAACCCCGGCGTCGCGATCCCGCCGCTGCACGAGTCGCTCGACGACACGGCGCGCGCTCTGGAGACCCACGACGTCTACGTGGTCCGCTCCGCCGGGCGGCTGGTCGGCTCGGTCCGTGCCCGGCTCGAGGGCGACGTCTGGGAGATCGGACGGCTGATGACCGCCCCGGACCTGCAGGGCCGGGGTCTGGGTCGTCAGTTGCTCGACCACATCCAGGCGGTGGCGCCGGCGGGTGCCAAGACCCACCAGCTCTTCACCGGAGCGAAGAGTGAGCGGAACCAGAAGATCTACAAGAAGGCCGGCTTCCGCCTGCGCCGTGACCTCGAGGCTCCCTCAGGCGCCGTCATCATGACTAAGACCCATGCAACTCGACGGTAACGGATCAGCAACCGAAAACTCTGTTACTTTTCTGTAACACAAGGCATCCGTCTCTGAAACCTTGCGTCGCAACGATGCCGGGCAATGCGTACGACGAGCGATGTGGCTCGCGTGGCGTCACAGCCCCATCCCGAGACTCAAATCAATGAGGCACTGAATGTCTGTCGAACTTGCGTGGCAACTCCTGTGCGCGGCCCTGGTCATCTTCATGACCCCCGGTCTCGCGTTCTTCTACGGCGGCCTGGTGAAGGCCAAGTCCGTCGTCTCGATGATGATGCTGAGCTTCGGCTCGATCGCCGTCGTGACGATCCTCTACGTCCTCTACGGCGGCACCGGCATCGCTGGCAATGGCACCAGCGGTGGGAGCAAGCTCTTCGGTAACCCGTTCGAGGACTTCGGTATGACCGACCTCGTCACCTCCGCCGGTAGCGGCGACGCGGGCAACCTCTTCGGCGGTCACGCCTTCCTGGTCGCCTTCTGCATCATCACCGTCGCCCTGGTCTCGGGGGCCGTCGCCGACCGGGCTCGCTTCTGGCCCTGGATGATCTTCGCCGTCTTCTTCGCGACCTTCGTGGTCTTCCCGACCTTCCGCTGGATCTGGGGCGTGGACTCCGAGGGCAACTTCTACGGCTGGCTCGCCAACAACGTCTACGGCCTGGGTGGCTCCCTCGACTGGGCCGGCGGCACCGTGATCCACCAGTCGGCCGGCGCCGCGGCGCTCGCCCTGGCGCTCGTGCTCGGTCGTCGCAAGGTCGGCTTCTCCAAGGAGGAGACGGTCGCTCACAACGTACCGCTCGTGCTGATCGGCACCGCGATCCTCTGGTTCGGCTGGTTCGGCTTCAACACCGGTGTCTTCGGTGCCGACGAGGGCCAGACCTCGCTGATCTTCCTCAACACCCTGCTGGCCCCGGCCGCGGGTCTGATCGGCTGGATCGTGGTCGAGCAGTTCAAGGACGGCAAGCCGACCGCCGTCGGCGCTGCCTCCGGCATCGTCACCGGCCTGGTCGCGATCACGCCGGCCTGTGCGTTCGTCAGCCCCGTCTGGGCGCTCGTCCTCGGCCTCGTCGCCGGTGCCATCTGCGCCCTGGCCGTCGAGCTCAAGTTCAAGCTCGGCTTCGATGACACGCTCGACGTCGTCGGCATCCACCTCGTCGCCGGTTTCATCGGCTGCGTGTGGGTCGGCATCTTCGGCATGGAGTCGCTCACCGGTGGCAGCCTGGTCTTCGGTGGCAACTTCAAGCTGCTCGGTGCCCAGATCCTCTCCTCGCTCACCGTGATCGTCTACTCGTTCGTCATCGCCTTCGTCATCGGCTTCGCGATCGAGAAGACCGTCGGCTTCCGCGCCAAGGAGGAGGACGAGGTCGCCGGTATCGACACCGTCCTCCACGAGCCGGGCTACTCCGAGCTCGGCTGATCTGATCGCATCCTCCACGAGGCCCGTCCCGTTCGCGGGGCGGGCCTTGCGGCGTACCGGGGTGCCTTCGTCTGCATACCTTGCTGGAGGAGCAGGCCTCAGCGTGGGCCGTACGGAAGCTGTCGGGCCTGATGCTGGATGCGGACGCTGAGGTCCTCGACCTCGGCCAGCACCGCCGGCGCGACCCACACGGGGGAGCGGCGCGTGCGTTTGGTGCGGGTGAGGACTCCGACCTGCTCCAAGCCGTCGATCGTCCCCTCGGGGTCCTCGATGCCGAGGCTCTTGGTGACCAGCTCGGCGTTGAGGATGGGCTCCTCGGTGAGCAGGTCGAGAAGGCGGTACGCAGCAGACCCGGGCCGTGGGTCACCGGCCGCCTCACCCCAGCCGCGCCGGATGCTCTCCAGCGTCTCGGCCGTCTTCCACGACTCCGTCGTCGCGATCGTCGTCGAGGCGGCGAGCATCGCGATGATCGTGGACGCCGTGCCGGCCCGGTAGTCGTTGAGGGCGGCGAAGTAGCGGTCGCGGTGGGCGACGAGCGCCGAGGCGATCGGGACGGCCAGGTGCCGTGAGGCGCGGCGTCGTCGGAGCACGGCGTGGATCAGCGCCCGACCGATCCGGCCGTTGCCGTCGATGAAGGGGTGGATCGACTCGAACTGGGCGTGCACGATCGCCGCCTGGGCGATGGGGGAGAGGTCGTCGCGGTTCGCGAAGGCGACCAGGTCCTCGATGTAGTCGACGACCGTCTCCGGCGGCGGTGGCACGTGCAGGGTGTCGCGGGGCGCGTAGTCGGAGCCGCCGACCCAGTTCTGCACGACGCGGAACCTGCCGGCGTTGGCCGCCTCGTCGGGATGGCGTGCGAACAGGTCCCGGTGGGCGCGCAGGATCGCGTCGGAGGTGATCTTGCGGGTCGTGTCGGCCTCGCTGATCAGCCGCTGCATCGCCTGGGTCGCGGATGCCATCGAGGTCGCCGAGGAGCTGGCGCCGATGCCGAGGAGGGCCCGACCGTAGTCGGCCATGCTGGCCTCGACGTGCTCGATCTTGGAGGAGTCGATCGCCTCGGTGCGCAGCTGCAGATGGTTGAGCCCGTCCATCGTCCGGCCGTGGACCAGGTCGAGATGACGGAGCGCGCCCGCGCTGGCGGTCGTCATCGCCGCCACCGGCCGCTCCAGCGCCAGGTCGAGGTCGGCGATGTGAGGCGGCAGCGCCACCGTGACCTCACGGAGCAGCCGGTCAACGCGCGGGCCGCGCGGGATCCGCTGCCGGTAGGGGCGCGTCACGTAGGTGTGCGGTGGCCAGTCGGTGTCGGTCACGAGGGAATCCTCGCAGGGGGCGCCGCGTACGTCTCGATTCTCGGCGGTCCACGGCGCTGTGGCAGACTTGTGGACCGGTCCAGTCGGCCGAAGCACGCTCCGAAGAAGACACCCGGAGGTGTCGTGACGGGCTCCTGCCACAGGGGGAACCGTGCGCCGCCGGCCAGCGTGGCTGGACCACCGCCAAAAGACAGCCCTGACCAGGGCATGGATGACCGCGATCGGCCTGTGGCGAGCGTGAGGAGAAATGATGAGCAACGTACTCGCTGAGGTCGGCAACGCCTCCAAGCGCGACGACCTGCCGGAGTTCCGCGCCGGTGACACCGTCAAGGTGCACGTCAAGGTCGTCGAGGGCAGCCGGTCCCGCGTCCAGGTCTTCCAGGGCGTCGTGATCCGCGTCCACGGTTCCGGCATCGGCCGCACCTTCACCGTCCGCAAGGTCTCCTTCGGCGTGGGTGTCGAGCGCACCTTCCCGCTGCACTCCCCGATCTTCGAGCAGATCGAGGTCGTCACCCGCGGTGACGTCCGTCGCGCGAAGCTCTACTACCTGCGCAACCTGCGCGGCAAGAAGGCGAAGATCAAGGAGCGCCGCGAGGCCTGAGAGGTCCCTGAAGATAGCGAGTCGATGAGGCTCGTTGTGGAGGAACTCTCTAGACTCACCGCGTGACTTCGAACGACCGCGATCCTTCCGTCGGCGTAGGGCCCCAGGCCCGCTGGGACGGGCCCGAGACAGGGGGATCGCGGTCGTTCTCGTCTTCTCCTCAGGCCCCTCGCTGGGCCTCGCAGCCGCCGGGCCCGGCCAACGGCCCGCGCGGCGAGGAGGAGCACAAGCCCCGCCTGTCGGCCTGGCAGGAGGGCATCGTCCTGGTCGTGCTGGCCGTGCTGGTCGCGGTCGTCGTGAAGGCCCTGTTCGTGCAGGCCTTCTACATCCCCTCGGAGTCCATGGAGCCCGGCCTGCAGGGTGGCCCGTCGGTGGCGACCGACGATCGGGTGCTCGTGGAGAAGCCGTCCTACTGGCTCGCCGGCACCCCTCAGCGCGGCGACGTCGTGGTCTTCTCCGACCCGGGCTCCTGGCTCGGTGTCGACGAGTCGGCAGGTCCCAGCAACATCTTCGGCAAGGCGCTCGCGGTCATCGGTCTCTACCCTGAGGGGGGCCACTTGGTGAAGCGTGTCATCGGGGTCCCCGGCGACGTCATCGAGTGCTGCGACAAGCAGGGTCGACTGATGGTCAACGGCGTCCCGATCGACGAGCCGTACGCCCGACCCTCCCAGACCAAGTGCGGCCGCCCCAACAAGGAGGGCGAGTGCTTCGGGCCGATGCCCGGCAATCGCCACTGGGAGGCCGGTCCGGTGCCCGAGGGTTCGCTGTTCGTGATGGGCGACAACAGGGCCAACTCGGCCGACTCGACCGTGCACATGTGCACGGCCAACGAGACCGACTGCGCGCTGGTGCCCTGGGTGCCGGAGGACAACGTGGTCGGCAAGGTCGTCGCGCTGGGCTGGCCGCTGGACCGGGCGAAGTGGATCCACCGCCCCGAGAGCTTCGAGGACGTGCCGTCACCGTGAGTGCTGCGCCGACCCTGCGAGTCGAGCGGTCCATGCTGCGCGAGGGCGTCACCCATCTCGGCGCCGTCGACGAGGTCGGGCGCGGCGCGCTCTGCGGGCCGGTCTCGATCGGGATCGTGGTGATCACCGCTTCCACTCGGACGGCACCCCAGGGCGTACGCGACTCCAAGCTGCTCACTCCCGAGGCCCGCGAGATGCTCGCGCCGAAGGTGCGCCGGTGGGCCGTCGACTCCGCCGTCGGGCATGCGCTGGCCTCCGAGATCGACGAGGTCGGGATCATGGCCGCGATGCGCCTGGCCGGTCAGCGAGCGTTGAGCGCCCTGGACGTACGTCCCGACGCGCTGCTGCTCGACGGCAACCACAACTATCTGACCCCGCCCGTGCAGGAGGGGCTCTTCGGTGAGGTCTCCGCGATGGTGGAGGAGGTCGAGGTGCCGCCGGTGACGACGATGATCAAGGCCGACATGAAGTGCGCCGCCGTCGCCGCCGCCTCGATCCTGGCGAAGACTTCGCGCGACGCGCTGATGGTCGCGCTCCACGAGGAGTATCCCGACTACGCGTGGGCCGACAACAAGGGCTACTCCGCCCCCGCCCATATCGCCGCGCTGGAGCGCCTGGGGCCCTCGGCATATCACCGGCGCTCGTGGAGTCTTCCCGGAACTTCCCGGGAGTTGGCTCTAGAGTCCTAGGCATGAGCGAGCGTCAGCGAGCGACCGATGACCTCAGGCCGCCGCCTCCGTATTCTTCGCTTCCCTCTACGGAGGAGGCGGCATGAGCGCGGAGGATCTCGAGAAGTACGAGACCGAGATGGAACTGACCCTCTACCGCGAGTATCGCGACGTGGTCGGCATCTTCAAGTACGTCGTCGAGACCGACCGCCGCTTCTATCTGTGCAACCAGGTCGACGTGCGGGCGCGTACGGACTCGGGGGACGTCTACTTCGAGGTGTCGATGAACGACGTCTGGGTGTGGGACATGTATCGGCCGGCCCGGTTCGCGAAGGCGGTCAAGGTGCTCACCTTCAAGGACGTCAACGTCGAGACGCTCAACCCGACCGACATCGACCAGCCGTTGGACTGACGGCCGGCTGATCTCGGGCCAGTTGCTGTCCACAGGGCGATCTCGATCCGGGGTTATCCCCAGGCGCCCCGGACCCAGCCCTGATTGTCGGTGCTCGCGATGAGTCTGGACCTCGAAGCCGAATGGCAGGAGGCCCATGATGAGTTCAACGGCGCCGGCGCGGATCGCGCTGGGAAACTACGGCGAATCGGTCGCCGAGAGGCACTTGGTCGAGGCGGGTATGACCGTGCTCGACCGCAACTGGCGGTGCACTGACGGGGAGATCGACCTGGTCCTGCGCGAGGGCGACACCCTCGTCGTGTGCGAGGTCAAGACCCGCAGCCATGACGGGTGCGGCACTCCGCACGAGGCGGTCGACAAGACCAAGCTCGACCGGCTGAAGCGGTTGGCGATCGCCTGGCTGGAGCAGCACGACGTGCGCGCTCCGGGGATCCGGATCGATCTCGTCGCGGTGATGCACGCGCCCCGTGGCTCGGCGCTGGTCGATCACGTCAGGGGCCTGTGATGGGATACGCGCGAGCCCATGGCGTCGCCCTTCGGGGCGCAGTCGGTCACCTGGTCGACGTGCAGGCCGATGTCTCGCCCGGTCTGGTCGGGGTGACGCTGGTCGGGCGTGCCGACAGCGTGCTGGCCGAGGGGCGCGACCGGGTGCGGATGGCGATCATCAACTCCGACCTCGAATGGCCCGCGACCAAGCGGATCACCGTGCTGCTCTCGCCGGCCGACCTGCCGAAAGGCGGGTCGCACTACGACCTCGCGATGGCGTTGGCGATCCTCGCGGCCGGCGGCGAGCTCGAGACGACCGGGCTGGAACGCACGGTCTTCATCGGGGAGCTGGCGCTCGACGGTGGGCTGCGGCCGACCTCCGGGGTGCTCCCGATGGTGCTCTCCGCCTCCCACGCCGGGATCGCGCGGGTGGTGGTGCCGGAGCCGCAGGTGGCCGAGGCGCGGATGGTGCCGGGGATGGAGATCCTGGGGTTCCGGTCGCTGGGCCAGGTGGTCGCCGAGCTGCGTGGTGAGCCGGTGCCCGACGCGCCGCCGGTCGCGACCGGCACCGGCGGCAGCCTGCTCGGCTGGCGGGGTGATCGCAGGCTCGACGACATGGACATGTCCGACCTTCGTGGCATGCCCGAGACCCGCTATGCGGTCGAGGTCGCGGCGGCCGGTGGACACCACCTGCTGCTGAAGGGGCCGAAGGGCTGCGGGAAGACCTCGATCGCCGAGCGGATCCCGACGATCCTGCCCGATCTCTCCCGTGAGGAGTCGCTGGAGGTGATGGCGGTGCAGTCGCTGGCCGGGGTGCTCGACGTCGACCGAGGGCTGCTGATCCGTCCGCCGTTCGCGGCCCCGCACCACGACGCCTCCAAACCCGGGATCGTGGGCGGTGGCACCGGCAGGGTCCGTCCCGGCCAGGTCTCGCTGTCCCACGCCGGCGTTCTCTTCCTCGATGAGTTCCCGTTGTTCAAGAGTGACGTCATCGAGTGCCTGCGCGAGCCGCTGGAGAGCGGCGACATCACGGTGTCGCGAGGCGAGGAGTCGGTGACGCTGCCAGCACGCGCCCTGGTCGTGCTCGCCGCCAACCCGTGTCCCTGCGGCAACTTCGACGCCTCGATCACCAAGGACGGCTGCATCTGCCGGTCGAACGAGCGCCAGTCCTACGAGCGGAAGGTCTCCGGACCGATCACGGACCGCATCGACATCATCCGCACGCTGCGGCCGATGTCCGAGCAGAACCGTGATCCGTGGGGCTCGGAGACCAGCGCCGACATCCGTGAACGGGTCACGGCCGCCAGACGCCGCCAACGCGAGCGCTACGCCGACTTCGGCTGGCGGCTCAACGGGCAGGCCAGCGGCATCGCGCTGCGCGACAACTGGCCGCTGCCGCCATCGGCCGAAGCGCTCATCGACTCGCGCATCTTCTCGGGCGCTCTGACCCGGCGCGGCGCGGTGCGCGTGCATCGCCTCGCGTGGACGGTTGCCGACCTCGCCGGGGTCGACTGGCCGGGGGTCACCGAGACCGAGACGGCGCTCGCGCTGCGCAACGGCGGCTCGCTCACGGTGTCGGTGTTCGAGGGGAGGTCGGCATGACCGCGGAGCCCGTCGCACCGACCTTCACCGACCTCGAGCGCGAGCGCCTGGCCCGGGTCGCGCTGACCCAGCTGATCGAGCCCGGCACCCCGCTGCTCGACACCTGCATGGTCGGATCCACCGCGACCGAGGTCTACCGGCGCTTTGCGGAGGAGGATCCCGAGCTCGGCGACGACGGCCTCGAAGCGAGGCTACGACTGGCCCAGATCCACCCCGACCGCGACCTGGAGCGGGCGAGCAACGTCGGGTTCCGCTACGTCATCCCAGGCGACGAGGAGTGGCCCGTTCAGGTCGAGCGGCTCGCCGGGCAGGAGCCCCTTCAACACCGCACTGGCACGCCGCTCGGTCTGTGGGTGCGAGGACCGCTCCTGCTCAGCGACCTCGACCGGTCGGTCGCCATCGTCGGGTCCCGGGACGCCACCGCCTATGGCGCCGACGCCGCGGCGCGGATCGCGGCGGATCTCGCGGTCAACGACTTCGTGACGGTCTCCGGGGCAGCGGTCGGCATCGACGCGGCCGCTCACCGGGGCGCGCTCACCGGGCCGCCGGGCAGCACCGTCGCCGTGCTCGCAGGTGGCGTCGACGTTCCATACCCGCTGCGCAACCGGCGCCTGCTCGACGCGATCGCCGAGGGCGGAGCGGTGATCTCGGAGATCGCGCCGGGGTTCCCCGTCACCCGCTATCGATTCCTCTCCCGCAACCGGATCATCGCCGCCCTCGCCCGGGGCACCGTGGTCGTCGAGGCCGCAGCGCGCAGCGGCTCTCTCAACACCTCACACTGGGCCTACAGCATCAACACACCCGTGATGGCTGTGCCGGGTCAGGTGGGCGCGATGACCTCGGTCGGCACCCACGAGCTCGTCCGCAGTGGGAAGGGCGTCCTGGTGACCGACGGTCTCGACGTGCGCGAGCTCGTCGGCGACATGGGCGAGGCGGTCCCCGAGGAACCCCGAGGCCCCGTACGCCGCCGCGACTCGCTCACCTCCGTCGAGAAGCAGGTCCTCGATGCGGTCCCGGTGAGCAGCCCCTCGTCACAGCTCGCGATCGCGAGATCCGCCTGCCTGCACCCGAAGACTGCCGGCACCGCGCTGTCCCGACTCGAGGCGCTCGGTCTCGCCGAGCGGTTCCCCGACGGGTGGCAGCTGGCCCCGGGCGCGGCTCGCACCTGAGGCCCGGGCAAACACCTATCCTGGCTCGGTGAGCGCTGATCCCGAGGTGGACCCGGAGGGCGGGTCCACGGAAGCGGAGCTCCCCGAGGTCTACGCCGCGCTGCTCGGGGACTACGAGCGACACCTCTCCGCCGAACGTGGCCTCTCCGACCACACGGTCCGGGCCTACCTGGGCGACATCCGCAGCCTCCTCGACCACGCCGGCCGGATGGGCCGCACCGAGCCCGAGGCGATCGACCTGCGCACTCTGCGTAGCTGGCTGGCCAAGCAGCAGACGACCGGCCACTCACGTACGACCCTGGCCCGGAGGGCCACCGCGGCCCGGGTCTTCTGCGGTTGGCTGGTCCGGACCGGCCGGGCACAGGTCGATGCCGGCGCCGCGCTCGGCTCGCCCAAGGCCCACCGCACGCTTCCGCCCGTACTGCGCCCCGACGAGGTCGAGTCCCTCATCGCCGCCGCCATCACCGCGGCCGAGGACGGCACGCCGCTGGGGATGCGCGACATCGCCCTGCTGGAGATGCTCTACGCGACCGGCGCGCGCGTCGGTGAGCTCGTCGGCCTCGACCTGGACGATGTCGACTACGAGCGCCGGGTCGTCCGGGTGCTCGGCAAGGGACGCAAGGAGCGGATGGTGCCCTTCGGCGGCCCCGCGGTGCGGGCGCTCGACCGTTGGGTCGTCCGTGGCCGCCCGCAGTTGCTCACCGAGTCTTCCGGCCCGGCCCTGTTCCTCGGCGCTCGCGGCGGCCGGCTCGACCAGCGCGCCGTACGCACCCTCGTCCACCGCCGCCTCGCCGACGTCCCCGGCGCCCCCGACCTCGGCCCCCACGGACTGCGCCACAGCACCGCCACGCACCTCCTCGAGGGTGGCGCCGATCTGCGCTCGGTCCAAGAGCTTCTCGGTCACGCCAGCCTGGCCACCACCCAGATCTACACCCACGTCAGCAGCGACCGGCTCCGCAAGGCCTACCGCCAGGCCCACCCTCGCGCCTGACCCGCCGAGTCGGCAGTTGCGTCGGCCGAGTCGGCAGTTGCGTCGGCCGAGTCGGCAGTTGCGGTGGCCGAGACCGTAGCCGTTGGTGACGGAACTCGACTTTCGCGACCCATGACTCACTACTCGGCCGCACGACCGCCGACTCGGCGGGGCCTACGCCAGATCGCGTACGCAGTCACCGCCGTCGCGCGGACGCCGGGGCGGCGCTACCCGGCCAGTCTGAGGGCATGACCAGGAACTCGATGTCCAACAGGCCGGCGCGACTGCGGCCCGGCGTGCGCAAGGCAGTGCTCGTGCTCCATCTCCTCGGGGTGGGAGCTTGGCTCGGCATCGACGTGGTGGTCGGCATCATGGCGGCCGTCGGTTCGGGATCGGGCGACGCCGCCGACCGTGGTCTGGCGCTGCAGGTGATCGGCACCTATCTCGCGGGCCCGATGCTCGCGGCGGGGTTGATCGTGCTGGCGACCGGACTGGTGCTCGGATGGGGGAGCAAGTGGGGGCTGGTGCGGTTCTGGTGGGTCGCGGTGAAGCTGGTCGTCAACATCGTGCTGGTGGCGCTGATCCTCTTCGTCCTGATGCCAGGCATGGAGCAGGTGCGGATCACCGGCGAGATCCTGGCCGCGAGCGGCGAACTGACCGGTGACGTCAGCAACCTACGGTTCCCGCCGGCCGTTTCGCTGACCGCCCTCACGATCGCCGTCGTCTTGTCGGTCTACAAACCCTGGGGACGGACGCGGTTCGGTGAGTCGGCCTACCTGACCGGGTCGCTGCGCCAGAGAGGGAGGAGTCGGACCGGCTCCGGCGCGTCGACGAGCAGCAGCGGGTCGAGGTAGACATCGTCGGCGTTGCGGATCCAACCCCAGTGCAGGCAGGTGGCCGGGAAGCAGTGCGAGCCGGCGATACCGAGCCGGCCCAACGGCGCTCCGGCTGCGACCGGGTCGCCGACGGCCACGGTGGCCGCGACCGGCTCATAGGTGGTCCGGGTGGCTCCGTGGTCGACGGTCACCACCGCCTTGCCGGCGATCAGTCCGACGAAGGCGACCGTCCCGGCCAACGCGGCGCGCACGACCGCGCCCGGCGGCCCGGCCAAGTCCACGCCGCGATGACCTGCACCCCACGGAGCGTCTGGCGGGTCGAAGCGGCGCACGACCTTCGGCTGGGGTGTCAGTGGCCACACGCCTCGGGGGACCTCGTCGGCTTCTCCGACCGGGCTCGGACCCTCGTCGTGGCCCACAGCCCCACCCAGCGCGGCGCCGGTCGGCGCCACCTCGGCACGTGGCGTTCCGAGGGCTGGGCTTGCCGGGGCGATGAGGACGACGAGGAACAGGGCCGCGACGAGGGCGCGGGCCCGGTCGGAGAGGCGGTACGAGGTCATGACGAGCAGACAACCCCGGATCGAGGACCCGCACAACGAGCGCCGTACGTCCTGTGGAGAACCCCGTCCCGAAACACCCCTGTGGACACTGATCGGCCCGCGCCGGAGCCGGTCACGGAGGATTGGCCCGAGACACCGGTCGGCGGCTAGTCTTGGACCGGCAGCCCCTTGTGGGCTGACTTCGCACGCCAGCAGACCGCGACGGTATCTCGCTCCGAGACGCCGGTCGCCCGCGGGCGCGGCCCTCAGTCCCGAGCAGCACGCTCAGGTCGGACCGCGTGCAGGCGTCAGGGCCCATCACCACCGATGGGCGCGAAACTGAAAACCGACCGGCTCGCGCCAACACCCGCCCGACCTCGAGAAACGCAAGGTCGAGCCACCAGCGGTGCACGCGCGGGCCACCACCTAGGAGAAAAAACATCATGGCAGTCGTGACCATGCGCCAGCTCCTCGAGAGCGGCGTCCACTTCGGACACCAGACCCGTCGCTGGAACCCGAAGATGAAGCGGTTCATCCTCACCGACCGCAACGGCATCTACATCATCGACCTGCAGCAGTCGCTGGCCTACATCGACCGCAGCTACGCCTTCATCAAGGAGACCGTGGCCAAGGGCGGGACGATCATGTTCGTCGGCACCAAGAAGCAGGCCCAGGAGGCCATCGCCGAGCAGGCGACCCGCGTCGGCATGCCCTACGTCAACCAGCGCTGGCTGGGCGGCATGCTCACCAGCTTCCAGACCGTGCACCAGCGGATCAACCGCCTCAAGGAGCTCGACGAGGTCAACTTCGACGACGTCGCCGGCTCGGGCCGCACGAAGAAGGAGCTCCTGCAGATGAAGCGGGAGCGCGACAAGCTCGAGAAGACCCTGGGCGGCATCCGCGAGATGGGCCGGACCCCGTCCGCCGTCTGGATCGTCGACACCAAGAAGGAGCACCTCGCTGTCGAGGAGGCTCGCAAGCTCAGGATCCCGATCGTCGGCATCCTGGACACCAACTGCGACCCCGACGAGGTCGACTTCCCGATCCCGGGCAACGACGACGCCATCCGTGCGGTCGGCCTGCTGACCCGCGTGGTCGCCGACGCTGTCGCCGAGGGCCTCATCGCCCGCTCCGGTGGCAAGACCGAGGGCACCGAGGGCGCCACCGCCGAGGAGCCGCTGGCCGAGTGGGAGCGCGAGCTCCTGGCGACCCCGGCTGCCGAGGAGGCCAAGGCCGAGGAGACCCCGGCTGCCGAGGAGGCCAAGGCCGAGGAGACCCCGGCCGCGGAGGCCCCCGCCGCGGAGGCTGCTGAGACCACCGAGGCTCCGGCCGAGGAGACCCCCGCCGAGGCCCCTGAGGCCCCGGCCGAGGCCTGAGCCTCATCGTCCACCCAAGAGCCACTTAACAAGTCAGAGGAAGACACACATGGCTTACACCGCTGCCGACGTCAAGAAGCTCCGTGAGCTGACCCAGGCCGGCATGATGGACTGCAAGAAGGCGCTCGACGAGGCTGACGGCAACTTCGACAAGGCTGTCGAGATCCTTCGCGTCAAGGGCACGGCCAAGGCCGCCGCCCGCGCCGCGGAGCGCACCACCTCGGCCGGCCTCGTCGCCGCGTCCGGCAACGCGCTGGTCAGCCTCCTCTCGGAGACCGACTTCGTTGCCAAGAACGAGGGCTTCGTCGCTGCTGCCCAGCAGATCGCCGATGCTGCCGACGCCAACAAGGCCAACGACCTCGAGGCCCTCAAGGCCGTCTCGCTCGGCGACAAGACGGTCGGCGAGACCGTCGAGGAGCTCGCCCGCACCATCGGCGAGAAGATCGAGCTCGGCCAGGTGGCCTACTTCGAGGGTGAGACCACGGTCTACCTGCACAAGAAGGCCTCCGACCTGCCGCCGAGCCTCGGCGTCCTGGTCGCCTACGAGGGTGACGAGGCGGCCGCGAAGCAGGCCGCCCAGCAGGCTGCTGCGCTCAAGGCGGAGTACCTCACCTCCGACGAGGTGCCGGCCGACGTGGTCGACGCCGAGAAGGACGTCCTCACCAAGAAGACGCTCGAGGAGGGCAAGCCCGAGGCTGCCGTCGCCAAGATCGTCGAGGGTCGGATCAAGGCGTTCTTCAAGGAGATCGTCCTGCTCGACCAGGAGTCGGTCTTCGAGTCGAAGAAGTCCGTCAAGCAGGTCCTCGACGCCGCCAACACGCAGGTGAAGCAGTTCGCCCGCTTCGACGTCGGCGCCTGAACCGAGCCTGATTCCGCGCGCACAGCGCGCGATCGGTTAGGTTGAGCAGCAACGTACGACGAAAGGGGCCGGTCCGATGAACCGAATGGTGATCATCGGACCGGCCCTTTCGTACGCCACCCCCGCATGCACCACCCCGCAAGAGGTCGCCCCAGGAAAGGCCACGGCATGACCCGCTACCAGCGCATCCTGATCAAGCTGTCCGGAGAGAACTTCGGCGGTGGCGAGGTCGGTGTCGACCCCATCGTGGTCGCCTCGATCGCCAAGGAGATCTCCGCTGTCGCCGCCTCCGGCGTGCAGGTCGCGATCGTTGTCGGCGGCGGCAACTTCTTCCGCGGCGCCGAGCTCCAGCTGGCCGGCATGGACCGGTCCCGCGCCGACTACATGGGCATGCTCGGCACCGTCATGAACTGCCTCGCGCTGCAGGACTTCCTCGAGAAGGAGGGTGTCGACACCCGCGTGCAGACGGCGATCACGATGGGCCAGGTCGCGGAGCCCTACATCCCGCGCAAGGCCATGCGTCACCTCGAGAAGGGCCGCGTCGTGATCTTCGGCGCCGGTTCCGGGATGCCCTACTTCTCCACCGACACCGTTGCCGCCCAGCGCGCCCTCGAGGTCCACGCCGAGGTGGTCCTGATGGCCAAGAACGGCGTCGACGGGGTCTACACCGCCGACCCGAAGAAGGACCCGACGGCGACGAAGTACGATGAGATCACCTTTGGTGAGGCGCTGCAGAAGCAGCTCAAGATCGCCGACGCCACCGCGTTCGCCCTCTGCATGGAGAACAAGATGCCGATCGTCGTCTACGGCGCGGAGGACGAGGGGGCGGTCTACCGGATCGTCCAGGGTGAGAAGATCGGTACGCTCGTCACCGCTGGCTGAGCGGCACGAGCCCACACGCCACACCCACAACACTTACGAGCGCACAGGAGCATCCGGTGATCAACGACATCCTCAACGAGGCCGACAGCAAGATGGTGAAGTCGGTGGACTCCACGCGTGAGGACTTCGCCACGATTCGTGCCGGCCGGGCGACCCCGCAGATGTTCAGCAAGATCCTGGTCGACTACTACGGCACCCCGACGCCGATCCAGCAGCTCGCCTCGTTCACCAGCCCCGAGCCGCGGATCATCAACATCGCCCCGTTCGACATCGGCGCGATGGCCAATGTCGAGAAGGCGATCCGCGACTCCGACCTCGGTGTCAACCCGTCCAACGACGGCAAGATCCTGCGTGCGGTCTTCCCGGAGCTGACCGAGGAGCGCCGCAAGGAATACATCAAGCTCGCCAAGGAGAAGGCCGAGCAGGGTCGTATCTCGGTGCGCCAGGTGCGCCAGAAGGCCAAGCAGGGTCTCGAGAAGCTCGAGAAGGACGGCGAGGCCAGCAAGGACGACGTCACCGGTGCCGAGAAGCGCCTCGACGGCCTCACCAAGAAGCACACCGACGCGATCGATGAGCTGCTCAAGTCCAAGGAAGCCGAGCTGCTAGAGGTCTGAGCCTGTGACCCTGCGACGAAGTCGCAGGGTCACAACGCGAAGAGATCGAGCGAGCGCAGCGGCTGAGCTTGCGAAGCCGCGAAGCGGGTCGAGATCTACCCGCCCGAGGTCGAGTTCCACAAGCGAGTCGGACCGCGACCAGAAAAGGACCTGAGCATGAAGGAATCCCTTGTGAGCCAGACGCCGCCGTCGCCCTCTCCGTCAGCTTCCGAGCCGCCGAAGAAGGACTACGGCCGCGCCGGTCGCAACCTGCCGGCGGCGATCGGCTCCGCCGTCGTCCTCCTGGTCGCTATCGCGCTGAGCCTGATGTTCGTGAAGACGGCGTTCATGCTGATCGTCGTCGGCTGTGTCGTCGCCGCGGTCTGGGAGCTCCACCGTGGCCTGATGGCCAAGGACATGGACGTCCCCGAGCAGCCGCTGATGATCGGCGGCACGCTGATGGTCCTGGCGGCGTACTTCTTCGGTGCCGACGCGCTGGTGACGGCGACCGCGGTCACCGCTCTGGTGATCATGCTGTGGGTGTTGCGGCGTGGGGTCGACGGCTACGTACGCACCTCGGCAGCCTCGGTCCTCACCCTGTTCTACCTGCCGTTCCTGGGGTCGTTCGTCGCGCTCATGCTCGGCGAGGGTGGTGGCTGGACCTCGGGCGGCCTCTCGGACGACGGCGTACGCGGCATCATCGTCTGGGTCCTGCTCACGATCATGTCCGACATCGGCGGCTACGTGGCCGGGGTCCTCTTCGGCAAGCACCCGATGGCGCCGGTGATCTCCCCGAAGAAGTCGTGGGAGGGTTTCGCCGGATCGGTGGTCTTCACCGTCGCCACCGGCGTCGGTCTGGTCGTATGGCTGCTCGACGCGTCCTGGTGGGTCGGTGTCGCGCTCGGCGTGGTCGCCTGCGTGATGGCGGTCCTGGGCGACCTTGTCGAGTCGGTCATCAAGCGTGACCTCGGCGTCAAGGACATGAGCCAGATCATCCCCGGCCACGGCGGCCTCATGGACCGCCTCGACTCGCTCCTGGCAACCGTCGCCCCGGTCTGGCTGATCCTCCACTACGCCGTCTTCTGATGCTCTTCCTCGTACGCCACGGCCGACCCTTGGTCGTCCGTGGCGTCGCTGCGGAGCACTGGGAACTCGACCCGGCCGGGTTCGACGACATCTGGGCCCTGCGTGACCGGCTCCCGGCCGGCGCTGCGTGGTACTCCTCGCCCGAGCCCAAGGCGCAGCAGACCGCCCAGCTGCTCACCGATGGCGAGGTGGGCGTGGTCGACGCTCTCCGCGAGCACCGCCGCGGCGAGGCGTGGGTCGAGGACTTCCACGCCACGGTCGAGCGCGCGTTCGCGGAGCCGACCCTGCCCGCGTACGACGGCTGGGAGCCACTCGAGGTGTGCCGCACCCGCGTGACGAAGGCCGCCTCCGGGATCCTCGCTGCCCACGCGGGCGAAGATCTCGTGCTCGTCGGCCATGGCACTGCCTGGACCGTCCTGGTCAGTGAGCTCACCGGCAGGCCCCCGGACCTCGCCCGATGGCGAGATCTCGGTCTCCCGGACCTGATCACCGTCGACGCCAGATAGTCCCGGGCGTCTTGGCCCGTTACCGATACGTAGATGGGCCGGACCGCCCGGGACTATCGGCGAGCCGGCTGAATGTCGGTGGTCGTGGCCATGATCTGAGGATGGCCAAACGTCGGGAGCACTTCCGGCCGTCGGAGATATCTGGGCGGCCCGGACTCGTGCGCCCGGTGCGGGTCGATCCTTCCGGGATGAGCGGCCCGACCCGGAAACAGGCGCGTGGGAGCGCTTGGCGGCGGTGCTTCAACGGGTTGTACGTTCCCAGCCACGTCGACGGGTCGGATCCGCAACAGCGGGCGCTCGAGGCTGCGAGCGTGGTGCCCGCCGACGGGGCGTTGACCGGGTGGGCCGCGCTGGCTTGGGCCAAGGTCAAGTGGGTTGACGGCACCGATCGATACGGTGCACGGGCGGCGGCCGCGATTGTGACGCCGGGACACAACACCCGAGCGCGCCAAGGCATCGTGATCAGCCACGAACGGCTCCTTCCCGCCGAGCGTCGGACAGATGACGGCGTGGTGCTGACGGGTCCCCTCCGGTCAACCGCCTATGAGGTCAGATACGCGCCGAACCTGATGGAGGCGGTGCGCTGGATCGATCTCGTTGCGGCCAGTGACCTGATCTCGCTCGACGAACTGGCCGAGTACGCCGACGAGTTGGTGGCCTGGGCTGGCGTCGGCCATCTGCGTGAGGCGCTTACCCATGCGAATGAGAACGTCTGGTCGCCGGCGGAGGTTGACCTACGTCTGACCTGGACGGTGCGGCTGGGGCTCGGACATGTCGTCACCAACAGGCCGATCTTCGACCTCGACGGCCGACACATCGGCACTCCGGACGTACTCGATCTCGAGCGGGGCGTGGTGGGGGAGTACGACGGCAAGGTCCACCTCGCCGCGAAGCAGCGCAGGAAGGACCTGGTTCGTGAGGCGGCGTTCAGGCGAGCGGGCCTCGAGTACGTCACGATGGTCGCGGCTGATCGGAATGACCCGGCCGACTTCAAACGCCGCACGTTGGAGGCACGGGCTCGCGCGAACCGGGTGCCGACGAGTGAGCGAGCCTGGACGATCGAGCCGCCTCGGTGGTGGGTGTCGACCAACACGGTCGAGGAGCGGCGTGCCCTGACACAGGCTCAGCGTGCCTGCTTCCTCCGACGGGCCGCCTGACAACCGGATAGCTCCGGGCGAACCGGCCCATTACCCGCGGGTAGAGGGGCCAAGCCACCCCGAACTATCCAAGTGGCGGACCGCAGCGATTCTTTACCAAGGATGACGTGGTTCGGCGTTACGGTTGAAGGGTGACCCAGCGTCCCGCGGACCTCGACGTGGACTCCGATCCAGACGTCGAGGCAGATCACGGCCCGGAGGAGGAGTCCTCGGGGTCCGGTGGCGTGTGGGCGTGGCTGCACGACTCGCACCCGACCGTGGCAGCCCTGGTCGGCTTCTACATCGGCCTGGCGTACGCGATCCTGGTGCCGGGCACCTGGGGTGCCCTGCTGGCGTGGGTGGTCGGTCAGGAGCGAGCCGAGGAGCTGTTCCCGTGGGTGACGCTGACTCTGCTCGTGCCGCTGGCCCTGCTCATCCCGCGCAAGACCCGCCGCCTGGCCGAGTTCGTCTGGCTGGGGATCATCCTGACCGTGCTGGTGGTGGTCGGTGTCGGCGCGCTGGTCTTCTGGATCCTGCTGAAGACGGGCTGACCGGGCGGGCTGGATCCAGGTTTAGCCGTACGCAGCACCCCGGTGGGACAATGAAGCAGTGACCGAGCCCGATCCTGCGAACGTACCGGCCCCGCACAGTCCTGAGGCCGAGGCCGCCGCGATGGAGGGGCGCCGCCTGCCCCTGGTGATGGCGCCGCCCAAGGGCCGCGGAAAGCCGCCGCGTCACCTGGCCGACCTCGACCTTGCCGGCCGTCAGGACGCGGCGAAGGAGGCGGGGCTCCCGGGGTTCCGGGCCAAGCAGCTCTCGGTGCACTACTTCGAGCGGCTGGTCGACGACCCCGAGAAGATGACCGATCTTCCCGCGGGCCAGCGCCAGGAGTTGGTCAACACGTTCCTGCCCGACCTGATGACGCCGATCCGTCAGCAGGAGGCCGACAAGGGCACCACGGTGAAGACGCTGTGGAAGCTCTTCGACGGCGCCCTGGTCGAGTCGGTGCTGATGCGCTACACCGACCGCGCCACGGTCTGCATCTCCTCCCAGGCCGGCTGCGGCATGGCCTGCCCGTTCTGCGCGACAGGCCAGGGCGGTCTCGAGCGCAACATGTCGACGGCCGAGATCGTCCACCAGGTCGTCGTCGCCGCCCGGCAGATGGCCAGCGGCGAGATCCCCGGCGGCCCGGGCCGCCTCTCCAACGTGGTCTTCATGGGCATGGGGGAGCCGATGGCCAACTACAAGGCGCTGATGGGTGCCGTACGCCGCCTCACCTCGCCTGCGCCCGAGGGCCTGGGCCTCTCGGCCCGCCACGTGACGGTCTCCACGGTCGGCCTGGTCCCGAGGATCAAGCAGCTCACCGAGGAGGGCATCCCGGTCACCCTCGCCCTCTCGTTGCACGCCCCCGACGACGAGCTGCGCAACGAGCTCGTCCCGATCAACACCCGCTTCTCTGTCGCCGAGACCGTCGACGCCGCCTGGAACTACGCGCGCGTGACGAAGCGCCGGGTCTCCATCGAGTACGCGATGATGCGCGGCATCAACGACCAGGGCTGGCGCGCCGACCTGCTCGCCGACGTCCTCAACTCCTACGGCGACTGGGGCTGGGTCCACGTCAACCTGATCCCCCTCAACCCGACCCCCGGCTCCAAGTGGACCGCCTCCGACCCGGCCGACGAGCGTGAGTTCGTACGCCGCTTGGAGGCCAAGGGCATCTCCACCACCGTCCGCGACACCCGCGGCCGCGAGATCGACGGCGCCTGCGGCCAGCTGGCCGCAGCGGAGTAGCCGTTCGGGCGAGGTCCTCGGGCCACGAGGACATCGCCCCGCTCAAGCTCCCGGCGCGGGCCGCTGCTCGTGCCCGTGTCGGCCTCGGGTGCGGCGGGCTTCCTTCATCTCCGACTCATAGAGATGTCGCTTGCCCTCGACGAGGGCGTCCCGAGCCTCCTTCTCCAGCCGTTTGAAGGTGGCGTAGTAGCCGTCGTCGTACTCCTCGACGATCTGAAACGTCCACCGGCCGTCGAGCACGTTGCGCCCGACGAGCTCGCGCTCGAACGTGTCCGCCAGCTCCGTGTGGCCGGCCTCGCGTAGCTGCTGGACACCCTTGCCGAGGGTGAGGTCGGCCGTGCCGGTGATTCGATGCAGTGCGTACAGATGACCGCGGGCGACCTCGATCGCTTCGAGCGCCTCGCTGATGGTGCCGAGCGCCTCGACGGTGAGATCGTCGACGCCTTCGGGCCGGATGTGCTCCTCGTCGGTGGTCATGTCGCGATCGTGGCAACACGAGCGGAGGCGCGGCAACCCCTGAACCGGCACGAGATCGACGAACCTGCAGCCGGCTGGTCGCCGAATGGCACCACGTACGCGGGCCGGCCCGACAGGTCCGGCCCGCGTACGTCCCCCTTTTCGCGATGCGCGTCTCAGCACATCGCGAGCCCCGCGAGCCTAGGAACTGCGGCTGTCCGGCTTCTGTCGCCGACCGAGGTGCGGTGACAGATTTCTGAGGGTCATGCGGCGTTTCCGCTGATGACACCGCCCGGACTATCTGTCGCCCGGCACGGAGTTCTGGCCACGGGAGGTTCACCGACGCGTCAACCAAGTCGGGGGTCGCGTTGCCGGAGGGCGCTCACGATCAGAAACATGAGCATCAGCCTCGATCGGGTCCCGCTGGTCGCCGCCAACTCGGAGCCGCTCCGTGTCCTCATCGTCACGGAGTCTTTCCTGCCGCAGGTCAACGGCGTGACGAACTCCGTACGCCGCGTGCTGGAGCATCTCGCGGTCGACGGCCACACCGTCGAGGTCGTGGCCCCCACCGGGCCCACCGAGTACGCCGGGTTCCCGGTGACCCGGACCCGGGGCGCGACGTTCTGGGTCTACAAGGACTTCCGTGTCGGCCTCGAGACGCGGCGCAAGCTGCGGGCGGTGATGCGCCGGTTCAGCCCCGACGTCGTCCACGTGGCCTCACCCGCGCTGCTCGGTCGGCAGGCGGTGCTGGTGGCCAAGGAGCTCGGTATCCCGAGCGTGGCGATCTACCAGACCGATCTGGTCGGCTTCTGGGACAAGTACAAGGCGGTCGGTGGCCCGCAGGCCGCGGCGATGCTCACCCGTCAGGCGCACTCGGCGGCCGACCGCACTCTGGCGCCGAGCTCGTCGGCCCTGACCCAGCTGGAGGGTCTCGGCGTACAGCGCACCGGGCTGTGGCCGCGAGGCGTCGATGTCGAGCTGTTCCACCCGAGCCGCATCGACCACGACCTGCGCGCGCAGCTCGCGCCCGAGGGGGAGACCATCGTCGGGTACGTCGGTCGTCTGGCCCAGGAGAAGGAGCTCCACCTGCTGACCGCGCTGGCCCACAACCCGGCGTACAAGGTCGTGCTCGTCGGTGGCGGCCCGCAGGAGCGCGAGCTGCGCCAACTGCTCCCGAACGCGACCTTCCTGGGCGTGCTGCAGGGGGAGGAGCTGGGGGCTGCGTACGCCTCCCTCGACGTGTTCGCGCACACCGGCTCCCACGAGACGTTCTGCCAGGCGGTCCAGGAGGCGCTGGCCTCGGGCGTCCCGGTCGTCGCGCCGCGCTCGGGCGGGCCGCTGGACCTGGTCGCCGACGGCGTCACCGGGTTCTTCTACGAGCCGGGCAGCCGCGACGACCTCGGCTCTCACGTCGCACTGCTCCACAACGACCCGCAGCTGCGGCTGCGGATGGGACGCGAGGCCCGCAAGAGCGTCGCGCACAAGTCCTGGGGCGCGGTGAACGCCGCCCTGGTCGACCACTACCGCGACGTCATCCGGGCGCGCCGGCCGCGATGACGTCGAGGACCTCCTCGGTGGTGTCGACGAGGTGGATGTGGCCCTCCATCGCGCGACCGCGGGCGAGGGCCTGCAGGAGCGGCCAGACCGGCAGGTCCTTGGTCCAGTAGCTGCGCCCGACCAGCACCATCGGCGCGACCGCGCTCGCGTCGGCGTAGTAGTTCTCACAGGCGTCCTGGAAGATCTCCTGCACGGTGCCGCCGGCACCGGGCAGGAAGACGATCCCGCCGTCGCAGACCTCGAGCAGCACGGCCTCGCGGGTGGCGTTGCGGAAGTACTTCGCGATCGCCCCGGCGAACACGTTGGGCGGCTCGTGCCCGTAGTGCCAGGTCGGGATCCCCAGCGACTTTCCGGGCGTGACCTCCACCCGATCGCGTACGTCGAGGGCTACCTGCGCCCACGCCTGCACCGAGGGCCGGAACGACGGCACCGAGGCCAGCGACTCGAGCGCGTCCTCCAGCACCTTCTTCGACGCCCCGGCGAGGAAGGCGCCCAGGTTGGCTGCCTCCATCGCCCCCGGGCCGCCGCCGGTGGCGATCACGTGGTTGCTCGCCAGGTGCTGGGCGAGGCGGGCGGCGCTCGCGTAGTCCTCCCCGCCGCGCTTCAGGGCATGTCCGCCCATCATCCCGACGAGCCGCGTGCCCTCCTCGCGCCGCGCCCGCACCCAGGCTTCCAGGGCGGTGTCGATCGCGTGGTCGTGGAGCGTGATCGCGAGCTCGTCGTCGGCATCGCGCGGCTGCTGCAGCCAGGCGTACGCCCTCGCGTCCAGGCTCTGGGCGTAGACCGGGTCGTCGTAGAGCTCCTCGGCGGTGTAGAGGTGGGAGCGGTGGACGTCAACCGGCACCTCTGCGATCACCGGCATCACCAACGCGCCCTCGTCCTCGGCGTAGCTGCCGTCCCCAGGCGCGAAGGCGCAATCCAGGAATGTCGCTCCGGCAAGGTCCGTGTCCCGCAGGGTCTCGGACCGCGAGGTCAGATCCAGCGCGCGCAGCCGCCATCCCCGCAGACTCTCCGCGCCCGCCGCCACCCGTCCGTCCAGCTCCTCGACCGACTCGATGTCGACCTGCCCTCCCCGGTGATGCTTCATGGGATCAACCTACCGACCGACCGCGGTGAGACCCGGTCAGTGCATCGGACTCTGTCTCACAGCTTGAGGACGTCGAGGTCGAATCCGCCCCCGGCGGCGTACGGCGGGGATATCGTCTGGACACGGTCCGACGTCGGGCTGCCAGTATCGAGGTGGTCGGGTGTCGGTAGGGAGGATCCTCCGTGCGGCACGCTCCCACGCAGTGCTGATGGAGATCGGGATCGGTGTAGCGGTCTTGTGCATCTGCCTGCTCGTGGCCGGTATCGCCATCCGGGTGAGTGTCGCCGAGGGGGCTGCTGAAAGCAGGCGGGCCGTCACCGACGCGAAGGCCCTCGAGATGCGACGGGAGCGGCTCGCGCCGCACCTGGAGCAGATCAACGCGATTCCGACGCCGGAGGGTCTGCGGTGGGTGCAGGATGCCGACGTCGGAGAGTGTGGCGTCGACCCGTCGGATGGAGGTCTGGTCCAGGCTGAGGCATGGTTCGAATGGCAGGCGACGGAGTCAGTTGCCTACGACGAGGTGAGCCGAACAGCGGCCGTCGGGTATGTCGAGATCCTCGACCACCTCGTCGACCACGGGTGGCGGATCGGCGAACGTGAGAATCTGAACGGCATGGTCAGCACCGCCAACCCCGACTTCGACTCCGTCGAGCTCGTGCATCCCTCGGGTGTCAGGATGCGTACACAGTTCTTCGGCGATGCGATTCTGGGAGACCTGTTCTTCAAGGGTGCTCCCCAGGTCTGTTCGTTCGCCTGAACCGCCGCGGTGTGTGATGCCAGGCTTGCGCTCCAGGTCCTGGCATCACACGAGCGGCCGGTCAGAAGGCGTGGGCCATCAGGTCGGCGTAGACCTCGTGCTCGTCGACCTCCAGGCCGCGGGCCTGGAACCACTTCGCGACGTTGGTGATGTCACGGAGCAGGAAGTCGAAACCCAGGGGGTTGCCGACGAGGTCGATGATCTGGGGGAGGTCGATGATCACCAGCCGGTCCTGCTGGGCCAGGATGTTGTAGGGCGAGAGGTCACCGTGGACCAGCCCGGCCTGGACCATCGTGGCCAGCGCCTCGACGAGCCCGTCCCACCACATCTCCAGGACGTGGCGCTCCGGGCGGGTCTGGGCGAGCCGCGGTGCCGTCTCGAGCTCTCCGTTGCCGCCGTCGACGGCGATCCACTCCATCAGGATCTCGGTGCCGTCGATCTGCACCGGATAGGGGACCGGGAGGCCGAGGTTCCAGCAGCGTACGAGCGCGTTCCACTCGGCGTTGGCCCACTCGGCCTTGGCGACCTCGCGGCCGAAGGTCGAGTTCTTCTTCAGTGCGCGCTCGTCACGGGAGCGCTTGACCGAACGGCCCTCGGTGTAGCTCGCGGCCCGGTGGAAGGTGCGGTGGTCGGTGTCGCGGTAGCGCTTGGCGACCATCAGCGCCTCCTGCTCCGGGAAGAGCGGGTCGGCGCGGACCAGCAGGAAGGCGTCGGCCTCCTTGCCGGTCTTGAGGATGCCGAGCTCGGTGTCGATGGCGCCCTGAGAGGTCACCACCCAGTCCGGGCGCGGCTCCGGTCCACGGGAGAGGGGCTCCACGGAGAGCCAGGTGGACCAGCGTTGTCCGTCCTCCAGATCGTCATAGGTCTGGAAGTCGAAGACGAAATTCGAGTCGATCCCCTCGAGAGGATCAGCGGAGATGTTCTCCTGAGTCACTTCGGGTGCTCCTGATGCGAGAGATGTTGTCTGTGGGCAGGCACAGGACAGAGACAGTCATGGTCTGCTCCTCTCGATCAGGGGCGCCTCGTGGACAAGGAACGCCGGTCGCGGTCCATGGTGGAGGACCGCGACCGGCGTACGCAACAGGTTTATTCGGACCGGCCGGCTACGGCGAGACGAGCCACATGTCGCCGCTGCCCACGACCAGCACTCGGCCGTCGTCGAGCCCATGGGCGACCGATCCCCACGGCGCGGCGAGCTTCGCCGAGACCTCGCCGGACTCGGCGTCGATGAAGGAGTGCGTGTAGGACGGTACGTCGCGCCCGATCGCGAGGGCGGCGAGCGGATCTGGGGCGTTCTCGTACACGTCTACGATCGGACCGCTGACCTGGACGCCGGGGTAGATCTTCGTTGTCTTGTCGAGCGCCGCATGCGAGGTCTTGCTCAGCTTCTCGGTCCACAGTTTCTTCCCTGTGGTGGGGGAGTACGCCACGACCTGATCGGTCAACGTCAGCACGACCGCGTCGGGCGTCGGCGCCAGATCGGTCCGTTCCGCGTCTGAGGCCGGCCCGGCCTCGATGCTGAAGCTGGTGGCCCTCCTGCCCTCGAGATCCGTGGTGACGACGTCGTAAGCGTCAGCGGTGCGGTTGGTGAGGTAGATGCGGTCGGTGAGGACGTTGACGTAGGGGAATCCGAGGTCGGGGCATGCCGTCGCGGTCCTCCAGGCCGGTTCGCCCGCGCGGGTGGCGGTGAAGGTGCACGTGCCGCCCGTGCGGTCGACGCCGACGAGGAGGTCACCGACCTGGGCCGCGACATGGTCGTCCATGAGCGCGATCGGTTCGCCCACGGGCTTGCCGTCGCGCACCTCGCGGACGGTGTGCGACTTCGGGTCGAGGTCGGTCGCGAACGCCGGGATGCGACGCACGCGGCTGTTATCGGTGGTGCCGTGGCCGATGGATGCCGGCGCCTCGAGGTCCGGCGAGCGCCGTTGGACGGCGGCTGAGGTCTCCGTGCCCGAGGCGTCGAAGCGGACCGTCGAGCACACCTTCCTCGCGCACACGACCGTGTCGAGCGCTCCGTCGGGGCTGATCGCGAGCGGGTTGTGCAGGTCGTCGAACCGGCGCTGCCACATCTGCTTGCCGTCGCGGTCCAGCATGGTGATCTGTCCGATCGAGACGACCGCGACGTGGCCGCCGTCGCCTACGTATGCCCAGGTGCCGTCCAGATACTCCTCGGCGACGGTCGTCCCGTCGGCGAGGTCACGAATGGTGAGCAGGCTGTCGCCGTAGGTGTAGATCCGGTCGTTCACGGCGACCGACTCGTGGGACCCCTGCTCCACCTCCGCGTGCCACAAGACGTCGCCGGCCATCAGGTCGTGGGCTCGCCAGTGCCCGATCCCGACGAGCAGGGCCGCGACACCGGCCAGCGCACCTACTGCGATGAGCGCCTTCTTCGCGCGCGACGACACAGCCATGTTTCCCCCGAGGTATCGACCGACGTGGGCAGCGTAGCGCCAGGCCCCGCGGACGGATCAGTGGCCGCCGACGAGCGGAGCGACGGCCCGGGCCACCAGCGATCCTTTGCCCGTGGCGGACTCCTCGGCGTCGGCCACGGTCATCGCACGCAGTCCGGCGTTGACGCCGAGCCACCGCAACGGCTCAGGCTCCCAGCGAGGGGAGACGTGTCCGACCCAGGGGAGTGCGGTGAGATCGGAGTCCTCCCCGAGGACCAGGTCGCGCAGCGTACGGCCGGCCAGGTTGGTGGTCGCGACGCCGTCGCCGACGTAGCCGCCGGCATGCGCGAGCCCGCTGGCCGGGTCGTAGCCGACCGAGGCGTGCCAGTCTCGCGGGATGCCGAGCACGCCGCCCCACCGGTGAGTGACCTGGTGGCCGCGCACGGCCGGGAACATCTCGATCAGGGTCGCCCGCAGGCGGTTGTGGGTGCGCAGGTCGGAGGCGTCGGCGTGGGTGATCCTCGAACCGAAGGAGTACGGAGCGCCCCGCCCACCGAAGACGAGCCGGTCGTCCGCGGTGCGCTGCCCGTAGATCAGCAGGTGCCGGCCGTCGGAGAACGTCTCGCGCTCCTCCAGGCCGATGCTCGACCAGACCAGGTCGGAGAGGGGTTCGGTGGCGATGATGAGGGAGCGGACCGGGATGACCTCGCGCTCGAGGCCGGCCAGCGTCGGGGTGTAGCCCTCGGTGGCGCGTACGACGACGTCGGCGGTGACCACGTCACGCTCGGTTCGCACCTGGTGCGGCTCGATCGCGGTGACCCGGGTCTGCTCGTAGATCGTGACGCCGCGGGCCTCGACGGCGCGGGCCAGGCCCCGGGCGAGCTTCGCGGGATGGAGCGCAGCGCAGTCGGGGGTGTAGGTCGCGCCGAGTGTGTTGGTCGCGGCGAGCCGCTTCTCGGCAGCGGCTCGGTCGAGCAGGGAGATCTCGGCGTCACCGAGGCCCCAGGAGCGGGCGTGCTCGACCTCGTCGCGGGCGCGCTCGAGCTGGGCGGCCGTACGGGCCACCACGACCGTGCCGCCCTTGGCGATGTCGGCCTCGATGTCCTCGACCCCGGCGACCCGGATCACCTCGTCGACGGTCGCCCGCATCGCCCGGTCCTGGGCGAGCGCGGCCTCCCTGCTCGAGCCCGCGGCCACCTTGTCGAGCGAGGCAGGGAAGAGGGCCGAGCACCAGCCACCGTTGCGGCCTGAGGCGCCGAACCCGGCGACCTCGGCCTCGAGGATCGCGATCTTCAGGTCGGGCCTGGCCTCGGCCAGGTAGTAGGCCGTCCACAGTCCGGTGTAGCCGGCGCCCACGATCGCGACGTCGACCTCGATGTCGCCCATCAGCGACGGTCGCGGCTCCCAGTCGTCGCCTGCCGTCGCGTGCCACAGGCTGATCTCGGCGTAGCCGCTCACCGGGCCACCTCCGTAGCGCAAGCGCCAGAATACGGATGTGGCCCGGTGAAAGGTCCACTGGCCGCTCGCTGGCGCTCGCTCACCTGACTCCCCAGGCGTACGTCTGCTTGTGCAGGTGGAGATACATGAACGTCTCTGTGCTCACCACGCCCTCGATGGCGCGGATCTTGCTGGAGACGAGGTTGAGCAGGGCCTCGTCGCTCTCGGCGACGACCTCCACGAGCAGGTCGTAGGAGCCGGCGGTGATGACGATGTAGTCGACCTCATCGAGCTTGCCGAGCTCGTCGGCGATCCCTTCGATCGGCCCGGACGTGCGTACGCCGATCATGGCCTGTCGCGCGAAGCCCAGCTCGAGCGGGTCGGTGACCGCGACGACCTGCATGACGCCGCTGTCGACGAGGCGCTGCACGCGCTGGCGCACCGCGGCCTCGCTCAGGCCGACCTCCTTGCCGATCGCGGCATAGCTGCGCCGCCCGTCCTGCTGGAGCTGCTCGATGATCAGCTTGTTGACCTCGTCGAGGTGAGCGCCCCCGTTGCGCTTGCGAGTGGTCATGGCGCCCAGTCAACCTGTTCATCGTGGCCAGATGCAACGAAATCCGTCGTGTGTAACGAACAATTTCCATGATTCCGTACGTAGTGTGTGGCTGAAGGCCTCTGAAGTTGTCATAGTGGGCGTCGTGAACCATGTCTCGCTGACCGATGCGAAGCCCGCCGTCTACTGGCTGGACGACCCGGTGAAGCCGGCGCCGCTGCCGCCTCTGCTCGGGGTGGCATCGGCGGATCTGGTGGTCGTCGGGGGTGGCTACTCGGGTCTGTGGACGGCACTTCTGGCGCGCGTTCGGTTTCCGTCGTGGTCGGTGGTGCTGCTCGAGGCCGGCCAGTGCGGGGACCAGGCATCGGGTCGCAACGGCGGCTTTGCCGAGGCGTCGCTGACCCATGGATTCTGGAACGGCCTGGAGCGTTGGCCCGACGAGCTCGCGACGCTGGACCGGCTCGGTCAGCAGAACCTGGATGAGATGGCCGCGACCATCGAGGAGCACGGCATCGACTGCGACTGGCGGCTGACCGGCGCGCTGAACGTCGCCACCCGCCCGCACGAGGTCGAGGATCTCGCCGAGTGGTCGGCCGCGCTGACCGAGCACGGCATCAAGCACCGGCTGCTGGACGAGACCGGGGTGCGGGACGAGCTCCGCTCGCCGACCTTTCTCGGTGGCCTGGAGGTGCTCGGCGATACGGCCACGGTCGAGCCGGCGCGGCTGGCCTGGGGGCTGCGGCAGGCCTGCCTGGACGCGGGGGTCGTGATCCACGAGGGCTCCGCGGTGACCGGCCTTGCCCGCGACGGCGCGGGGATGCGGGTCTCGACTCTCACCGGGTCGGTGCGGGCTGGACGCGTCGCACTGGCCACCAACGCCTTCCCGCCGCTGCTGCGGCGGCTGAAGATGATGACGGTGCCGGTCTATGACTACGTACTCATGACCGAGCCGCTCTCGCCCTCGCAGATGGAGGCGATCGGCTGGGCCAACCGGCAGGGCGTCAGCGACTCCGCCAACCACTTCCACTACTACCGCCTGACCAGGGACAACCGGATCCTGTGGGGCGGCTACGACGCGATCTACCACTTCGGCTCGAAGATCGCGCCGGAGCTGGAGACCGGCGCCACCCACGACAAGCTGGCCGGACACTTCTTCGAGACCTTCCCGCAGCTCGAGGGGCTGCGTTTCACCCACCGCTGGGCCGGCGTCATCGACACCTGCACCCGCTTCTCGGCATTCTTCGGCAAGGCGTACGCCGGCCGCGTCGCCTACGCCCTCGGCTACACCGGTCTAGGCGTCGGAGCCACCCGCTTCGGCGCTCAGGTGATGCTCGACCTCCTCAGCGGCGAGCAGACGCAACGTACGTCGCTGGAGATGGTGCGCTCCAAGCCGCTTCCGTTCCCGCCCGAGCCGGCGCGATATGCCGGCATCTCGATGATGGTCCGCTCGCTCGGTAAGGCCGACGCCAACGGTGGTCGTCGGGATCTGTTCCTGCGGACGATGGATCGGTTGGGGCTGGGGTTCGACTCGTAGGTTGGGTTGACTGGGCGAGGCGCTGGGTGTTCGTTGCTTCTTGGGCTGGTGGCCGCCGACCCGTTACGGAGGGTGTTCTCAGCCGACCCCGAGAAACTTGGCTGGCTATCGGGTCGGCGGCGGGGTTTGGCGCGGATTCCCTGGGTTGGGTATGGGCTTGGGAATCCTTGGTGCTGATTCCTCGGTCGGTGCGGTTGATGCTTGGCCCTTTTACAAGACGATGACCCCTTGTGAAAGATTCACAAGCGCGTTGCTCGGGGCGGGTGGCGCGTTGGCCGCCTCGGCGGGGACGGCGCCGGCAGCGAGGCCGCGGGCACCGTGGCCTGCCGAGATGTTGATTCCCCGTGTTCCGGAGTGTGCGGAACCAACCGTGGCGTGGGCAGTATCGGCATCCGCGGGGATCTTCGTCCAGCGACCAGCACGGTGCAGCGACCAGCACGAATCGACTACGGTCGCGGCTCGACGACAGCCAGCCGCACCAGGGTCGGGGAAGCGCGCGCCGATCGTCTGCGGCAGCCATGGACACCTGGCGGCGAAGAACGTGGGTGGTGGGGTGATCTGGTTGCGGGCGTGGCTGGTTCAGGTTCGTCGGGTGAACCGGATCTGTCCGTCCGGGAGTCGCTCATAGATGCAGTTGGCGTCGTGGATCCGGCGATGGTCGCTGGGGCACAGCAGCACCATGTTGGCCAGGTCGGTCTTGCCGCCTTCGGACCAGGGTTTGAGGTGGTGGGCCTCGGTCCAGGCTGCTGGGGCGTCACAGTCTTCGGCTTGGCAGCCCTGATCGCGGAGCCGCAATGCTCGGTGTTGGATCGGGTGGGCCAATCTGGCGGTGCGACCCAGGTCTAATACCTCGGAGTTGGTGCCGAGGACGGCGGGGACGAGGTCGGCGTTGCAGGCCATCCGGCGGGCCTCGGCGGCGGTGATCTTCTCGCCGTCGAACCCCAACGCTGCGGTGCCGAGATCCTTGCGGAGGTCCTCCACGCTCATGGTGATGAACACCGTGGTGGCGTGGCCACCGTGGCGGGGCAGGTTCTCCACGTCGTAGGTCTCGACCACGCGGGCGAAGGCCTGCCCCAGGAGTCGGTCGTAGGGGGCCTTGCGGCCCTTGTCCTCCGCGGACCACTTCCGGGGCTGGGCCAACGAGTCGAGGATGGTGCGCAACCTGATCCCGACCGCGCGAGAGACCCGGGCGTGGATGTCGATGGTGCCGTCACTGTTGTCACGGGAGGAGTAGAAGGTACGCCGTTGGGCGTGCTCTTCCTCGCGTTGGAGTGCTTTGGCTTCAGCTTCCTCGAACCGGGCGGGGTCGATCTCGGCGAGGATGCGGCGGCCGGCGATCTTGAGCTCGTTGGCGGTCATCCAGCTGGCGTAGTCCACGAGGAGCTTCTCGGCCAGGGCCAGGTCCTCGGCACTGGCCGCGGGGTCGGACTCGATGGCATCGAGCGCCTTCGTGATCACCCTCGCCTTGTCCTGGGACACCACACCCTCGGCCAGACCAGCAGCGACCAGGTCGTACTTGGCCACGCCGACGGCGAGTTTGATCTGCGAACGGGCCACCCCCTTGTCGACGAGGAGCTCGGTCCGCAGCCACCCGGAGGCGTCCTTGGCGCCGGTCTCCTCGGCGATGTCACCGGCAGAGGCGAGGACCCGCAGGTTCAACGCGGCTTGTTTGGCGTGGATCTTCTCGAGCTGGGCCAGGCGGTCCTTCTTCTGGCCGGTGCGCCAATAGGCCGGGTCCCTGGTCAGCAGCTTGTCGAGGGAGGACTCGATGGCAGCCAGTTCGGCGTCGATCGGATCACCAGGGTTGGTGCCCCAGCGGCCGACGTCGTATTCGAGACTCATCGCTTCCCTCCCCTCAGAGGTGTGTCGTGATGGGTCTGATTCTACGCCTTCAAGGGATACCTAACCACCCATAGGTGCAGGTCAAACACTGTTTTCGCGGTGAGCGAACGACCTCGCTTCTGTGGATGGTAAGTGGCCCGAAGGGCCACCCCTCGACCCCCACAAGCCCCACCCTTCCCGGCAATGAATGCGCTGCGCCACACCCGGGCCGCCGCCCCGATAGCCAGCCAAATCTTTCTCGATCTGGTCCGGAGTCCAGGACCGCGAAGCGGCCGGCGAAGCCGGCGCCCGCAGGGCGTCCTTGACGCCGGTCCAGATCGAGAAGACCTTCCAAGCAAGGGTCGGCGGCCCCATCAGCCCCAAAGAACGGTCACAGGAAGGCTGGTCTCGACAAGCTCGACCACCGGAACATGATCCGCCCGCGGCGTCGGAACCACAGAGCGCCAGGGGCTAGGCCGCCGGGTGCTGGGCCGCCGCGACCCGCTCACGAAGCTTGGCGTGGATCTCCTCCGGCGTGCGCTGCGTACGCTGGCGGTGGTTGCGCGCGATGATGACACCGGTCGCGGTGACCCCGGCCAGTCCGGCGAGGCCGACGATCTTCCACACGCTTGCACTACCGATACTCATGAGGACCCCCTGCTCGAGATGTCTGACGACACCACTATCTCCCTCGAAGACGCCGTGGACCAGACCCGGACCGGCGATCTGTGGCTCTTCCGCGGCCGTTCGGTCGCCGACCGGGCGATCCGGATGCTCAGCAACGCCCCGGTCAATCATGTCGGGATGGCGGTGGTGCTCGACGACCTGCCGCCGCTGATGTGGCACGCCGAGCTCGGCAAAGGCCTGCTCGATCTTTATACCGGCACCCACCACCGCGGCGTACAGCTCCATGATCTGCGCGCCGCGGTCGAGCAGTGGGCCGGCCGCTACGAGCAGCAGGTGTGGTTGCGCCAGCTGACCGCCGACATCGACCGCCCGAAGGAGGACGCGCTGCTGCGGACGATCGCCCGGCTCGACGGCACGCCGTTCCCGTCGACGGCCGCGCTGGCCGGACGCTGGGCGCGAGGGAGGGTGCGCTCGAAGGCCGGGCTCGAGCAGGTCTTCTGCGCTGAGGTCGTCGCCGCGACGTACCAGGAGATGGGTCTGCTCGACGACGAGCGCCCGACCAACTACTACGACCCGGGTCGCTTCTGGTCCGGCGACCACCTGACCCTGCAGGACGGCGCGGTCCTAGGGAGCGAGGTACGCGTCGTCGGCTGACCCGTGGCCGGCGAGCCGGAGCGCGAGCGTGACCTCGCCGCGCTCGACGAGCGTCCCGATGACGAGGGCACGGAGCCCGCGTAGCAGGGCGTCGGGCTCGACCAGGTCGGGCGCTGCGAGGGCGTGCAGCAGGTAGCCGTGCACGAGGGCGAGCAGGGAGTCGGGGTCGGTCCGGGTCGCGCCCGCCACGGTCGCGGCGCGGTCCGCGACGGCACGGCCGGCGGTGAGCGCCTCGGCGACCACCGGGCGGAACTGCGGCTCGCGGGCGGCGTGGAGCAACCCCTCGAGAAAGGCGAGCGAGTCGGTCGGGGGTGACATCAGCGCCGCCGCGAACGCCTCGGCCATCGCGTCGGTGCCCGACCCCGTCGCGGCGAGCTCGTCGGCGAGCGTACGCAGCCGGGCGACGTCCTCGGCCACGCCGGTGCGTAGCGCTTCGGCCGCCAGGTCGGTGATGGAGTCGAAGAAGTAGCCCACCGTGGCCAGCGGTAGCCCGGCGCGCTCGGTCACGGCCCGGTGGCTGACCCCGGCCATGCCCTTCTCGGCGGCCACCTCGATCGTGGCCCGGACGAGGGCGTCGCGTCGCTGCCTGGCGCTGTCGCCGTGACGTCGCTTCATGGGCAGAGTGTTTCACGGGGCCCGCCGCAAAGTCTGGAAGATCTTCTAGACTTTTGGAGGCCGATCCAGAAGGCTGTCCGACATGACCGCAACCGACCGCGTACACGCCTTCACCGACGACGCCCTCGGCGACCACGACGCCGTCGAGATCGCCCGGCTCGTCCGGAACCGGGAGCTGAGTGTGGAGGAGGTCGAGGCGGCGGCCGTCGCCAGGCTGCGAGCGGTGGCGCCGGGCCTGCACGCGCTGGCGTACGAGGCCTACGACGCGCCCCGTCGCGCGGACGCCGACACCGGCCTGCTCCACGGCGTGCCGACCCTGCTCAAGGACAACACCGACCTGCTCGGGATGCCGACCAACCACGGCTCGGAGGCGTTCGCTGCACGGGCGGCGTCCCACGACGGGCGCTACACCACGCAGTTCCTCAGCTCGGGGATGACGGTGCTGGGCAAGAGCCGGATGCCGGAGTTCGGGCTCAACGCGACCACGGAGTTCCGCAGCGGGCCGCCGACGCCCAACCCCTGGAACATCGACCACTCCGTCGGGGCCTCGTCGGGCGGGTCCGCGGCCCTGGTCGCAGCCGGAGCCGTGCCGATCGCGCACGCCAACGACGGCGGCGGGTCCATCCGGATCCCGGCCGCGGCCGCCGGACTCGTCGGGCTCAAGCCGAGCAGGGGAAGGCACATCGACGGCGAGACCGCCCGCACCCTGCCGATCAACATGGTCAGCGAGGGGGTGGTGACGCGGACCGTCCGCGACACCGCGACCTTCCATGCCGCGCTCGAGCGGCACTGGCGCAACCCGGCTCTGCCGCCCCTCGGGCTGGTCGAGGGCCCCGCGCGACGTCGGCTCCGCGTCGCGATGATCATGGAGTCGGTGACCGACGCCGTCGTGGACACCCAGACGAAGGCGGCCGTGGAACGCACCGCGACCCTGCTGGAGGAGCAGGGCCACAGCGTCGAGCCGATCCCAATCCCCATCGACGCCCGCTTCGGCGACGACTTCCTCAGCTACTGGGGCCTGCTCGCCTTCCTCGCCGGCAACCTCGGCCGCCTGACCATCGACCGTACGCTCGACACCGGCCGCCTCGACGGGCTCACCGACGGCCTGCGTCGCGCCTTCACCTCCGGCGGCTGGCGCCGCACGCCCGGTGCTCTCGCCCGCCTGCGGCGGGCCGCCGGGGCGTACGCCACGATCTTCGACCACCACGACGTGGTCCTGTGTCCGGTCGTCGCCGGCGTCACCCCGCTGCTGGGGCACCTCTCCCCGAACGTGCCGTTCGACGACCTGGTCGACCGGCTCCGGCGGCACGTCGCGTTCACGCCGCTGCAGAACATCACCGGTGCGCCGGCAATCTCGCTGCCGATGGCGCTCAGCGAGGAGGGACTGCCGATCGGGGTGCAGCTCTCCGCGGCGTACGGGGACGAGCGGACCCTCCTCGAGCTCGCCTACGCCCTCGAGGAGCAGTCGCCGTGGCCGCCCATCCAGGACAACTGAGCCAGCAGTGAGCACCCTCAGAGCATCGTCGAGGCCTTCTCCAGCACCCGGCGCAGGATCTGCTCCATCTCGTCGAACTCGGCCTGACCCACGGTCAGCGGCGGGGAGAGCTGGATGACCGGCTCGCCCCGGTCGTCGGCTCGGCAGTAGAGGCCCTCGGACCACAGCGCCTTGGAGACATACCCGTAGAGGATCCGCTCGCACTCCTCCTCGGTGAAGGTCTCCTTGGTCGCGCGGTCCTTGACCAGCTCGATGCCGTAGAAGTAGCCGGTGCCGCGCACGTCGCCGACGATCGGCAGGTCCTTCAGCTTCTCGAGGGTCGCCAGGAACAGCCCCTCGTTGCGGCGTACGTTGCCGAGCAGATCCTCTGCCTCGAAGAGGTCGAGGTTGGCCATCGCCACCGCGGTGGAGACGGGGTGACCGCCGAACGTGTAGCCGTGGTAGAAGGTCTCGTCCCCGGAGAGGAACGGCTCCATCAGCCGGTCGGAGATGATCGTGGCGCCCAGCGGCGCATATCCCGAGGTCAGCCCCTTGGCCGAGGTGATCATGTCCGGGACGTAGCCGAACCGCTCTGAGCCGAACATCGTGCCCAGCCGCCCGTAGGCGCAGATGACCTCGTCGGAGACGAGCAGGACGTCGTACTCGTCGCAGATCTCCCGCACCCGCTGGAAGTAGCCCGGGGGAGGCGGGAAGCAGCCGCCCGAGTTCTGCACCGGCTCCAGGAAGACCGCGGCGACGGTGTCAGGCCCCTCGGCCCGGATCACGACCTCGATCTGGTCGGCGCACCAGCGTCCGAAAGCCTCCGGGTCGCTCCCGTCCATGAGGCCGCCGGTGATCTCCGAGGCTCGGTAGATGTTGGTGTTCGGCACCCGGAAGGTGCTCGGCACGAGCGGTTCGAACGGGGCCTTGATGTCGGCCAGGCCGGTGATCGACAGCGCCCCGTGGGTGGTGCCGTGGTAGGCGATGTTGCGCCCGATGACCTTGTGCTTGCCCGGCTTTCCCCGCAGCTTGAAGTAGTTCTTGGCGAGCTTCCACGCGGTCTCGACGGCCTCGGAGCCGGAGTTGGTGAAGAAGACCCGGTTCAGGTCGCCGGGGGCGAGCGAGGCCAGCCGCGCGGCCAGCTCGATCGCCGGCTCGTGCGCGTAGGACCACAGCGGGTGGAAGGCCAGCTGCTTCGCCTGCTCCGCGCCTGCGTCGGCGAGCTCCGCGCGCCCGTGGCCGACCTGGGTGACGAAGAGCCCCGCGAGCCCGTCGAGGTAGCGGTTGCCCTCGATGTCGTAGATGTAGGCGCCCTCACCCCTGGCGATGATCGGCACGTCGGTCTTTGCGTAGCTCGAATGCCGCGTGAAGTGCATCCAGAGATGGTCCTTGGCGTCGCGCTGCAGCTGCTCGTAGTTGCCGGTCATGACTCCATGGTCACCCACCGCATCTGGCTTTCGCAAGCGAATCCGTTTCAAAGTGCGATTATCACTTCGGATTCAGTTGTGACATCCCTGTTACAGGAAGGAGTTAGTCTCTAGCGCATGGCTGACCAGACCTTCAGGAACGTGATCGGCGGCGAGCTGTGCGAGGCCGCCGACGCCGCGACGTACGAAGTCGTCGACCCCGCCACCGGCGAGGTCTACGCGCAGGCCGTGATGTCGGCGGAGGCCGACGTCGACCAGGCGTACGCCGCCGCAGCAGCGGCCTTCGAGAGCTGGGGCGAGACCACGCCCCAGGAGCGCAGCCTGGCTCTGCTCCGGATCGCCGACGCGATGGAGGCCCGGGCCGAGGAGCTGACCGCGGTGGAGGTCAAGGACACCGGCAAGCCCTATCAGCTGACCCTGGAGGAGGAACTGCCGCCGACGATCGACCACTTCCGGTTCTTCGCGGGCGCGGCACGGACCCTGGAGGGGAAGAGCGCAGGCGAGTATCTACCCGACCACACCTCCTGGATCCGTCGCGAGCCGATCGGCGTGATCGGGCAGGTCACGCCGTGGAACTACCCGCTCGCGATGATGTCGTGGAAGATCGCCCCGGCCCTGGCCGCCGGCAACACGGTCGTGCTCAAGCCCTCCGACACCACCCCGGCCAGCTCCGCGCTGCTGGCCGAGATCGCCCAGGAGTTCCTGCCGCCGGGTGTCCTCAACCTCGTCACCGGAGACCGCGACACCGGCCGCGCGCTGATCCGGCACAAGACGCCGCAGATGGTCGCCATCACCGGCTCGGTGCGCGCCGGCATGGAGGTCGCCGCCACTGCGGCACAGGACGTCAAGCGCGTCCACCTCGAGCTCGGCGGCAAGGCGCCGGTGATCGTCTTCGACGACGCCGACATCGACAAGGCGGTCGCCGGCATCGCGGCGGCGGGCTACTTCAACGCCGGCCAGGACTGCACCGCCGCGACCCGGGTGCTGGTGCAGGAGGGCATCCACGACGAGTTCGTCGCGGCTCTCGCCGAGGCGGCCCGCGACACCACCGTCGGTCTCCCCGCCGACAACACCGACGTCGGCGCGCTCAACAACCCCGGTCAGCTCGCCCGCGTCAAGGGCATGGTCGACCGCCTCCCGGACCACGCCACGATCGCCGCCGGAGGTGCACCGGCACGGGTCGAGGGCGGCGAGAACGGCTACTTCTACCAGCCCACGGTCCTGGCCGGGCTCCGCCAGGACGACGAGCAGATCCAGCACGAGATCTTCGGCCCGGTGATCACGGTGCAGCGGTTCGCCGACGAGGCCGAGGCGCTCAGATGTGCCAACGACGTCGACTACGGCCTCGGGTCCAGCGTGTGGACCAAGGACCACGCCACCGCGCTGCGGGTCAGCAAGCGCCTCGACTTCGGTGTCGTCTGGATCAACACCCACATCCCCTACATCTCCGAGATGCCCCACGGCGGCTTCAAGCACTCCGGCTACGGCAAGGACCTATCCGTCTACGGGTTCGAGGACTACACCCGGATCAAGCACGTGATGTCCTACATCGGGGGCTGAGACATCAGTGGGGACAGCAATTCAACAGGTCGGTCGGCGACCCTCGATGTGAGAGCAGACCATGTCCGTGAAAGCATCGAGGGCCGTTTCGCGTACCTCCGCGTCACGGACCCAGCAATGGATAGCAGTCGACCCCCACACGAGGTGCACCCCACATGTCAGCCAAGCAATGGCGGACAGATGTCCAAGGTCTCCGGGCCATTGCCGTAGGCCTGGTCGTCGCTGCCCATGCGGGCATCCCGCACACCGAGGGCGGGTTCGTCGGCGTCGACGTCTTCTTCGTCCTCTCCGGCTTCCTGATCACCACCCTGCTGCTGCGCGAGGCTGACACATCGGGAACGGTCAGCATCCCGCAGTTCTACGCGCGTCGTGCCCGCCGGATCCTGCCGGCAGCCACTCTCGTGATCCTGGTCGTCCTGGCGTACGCCGCCTGGCAGCTGCCCACCACCCGGCTCACCGACGCGGCCGCCGACGGCACCTGGGCGGCGTTCTTCCTGGCCAACGTGCACTTCGCGGCCGAGGGCGTGCAGTACTTCCAGCCCAGCGAGCCCTCGCCGTTCCAGCACTACTGGTCGCTCTCGGTGGAGGAGCAGTTCTACCTGGTCTGGCCGGTGCTCGCCCTCCTGCTCCTCCCCAGGCTCGGCCGCAAGGGCTTCACTGTCGTCGCCGCGGTGATCGCTGTCGTGAGTCTGGCGTGGTCGATCCACGCCACCGGCGAGAACCCGACCGCCGCCTACTTCTCCACCCCGGCCCGAGCCTACGAGCTCGCCGCCGGCGCGTTGCTGGCCTGCTGGGGCGGCCGGCTCAAGGGCGCCGCGAGCATCATCGCCGGCCTGGCGGGAGCCGCGGCGATCCTCGCCTCCACCGTCCTGTTCAGCGAGGCGACCCCGTTCCCCGGCTGGCAGGCGCTGGTGCCCACCCTCGGCACGGTCGCGCTGCTGGCCTCGGGCGCGAACGCCCCGACCGCGCGGCTGCTCGCGATCCGTCCGCTGAGGTACGTCGGTGACATCTCCTACTCCCTCTACCTGTGGCACTGGCCGCTGATCGTGCTGGCTCCTGAGGTCCTGCACCTGGGCAACGCCGCCCTGGAGATGACGGTCGCGGTCGCCGTCGCGGTGATGCTCTCGGCACTGAGCCACCGCTTCGTCGAGCTCCCGTTCCAGCACAAGCAGGTGCCGGTGCTCTCGCACGGACTGCGCGCGCTGGCCCTGTGGCCGGTCGCGCTCGTGCTGGCGGTCGGCAGCGGCTGGCTGACCACCGGCTATGCCGCCTACGCCGAGAAGGAGCGGGCCGCCGAGGCGCAGGCGTGGTTCGCGGCCCACGAGGTCCCCGACACCGCCGCCGAGACCGGCGGCCCGCCGCAGGTTCAGCGCGAGCTGCGTGCCGCGCTCGAGATCGCCGACCGTGGTGGTCCGATCCCGCCGGGCGTGCTCGGTGAGGACATCACCGACGATCGGTGGCAGAAGTCCTACGGCGACTGCTACGCCAACTACGGCGACACCCGCGGCACCGACTGCACCCTCGGCGACACCGATGCGAAGAAGACCGTCGCCGTCGTCGGCGACTCCCACGCCGGCATGTGGCTGACCGCCTTCGACGACCTCGGCAAGGAGAACGGCTTCCGGGTGGTGCCGGTCGTGAAGGTCGGCTGCGCTCCCTACCCGGTCCAGCACCGCGGCAAGAAGATGACCCAGGCCGAGTGCGACGACTTCCGCGACTGGTCCGCGGACCACCTCGAGCGCCTCGACCCCGACACGATCGTCTCGACGGCTCGCGGTCAGCTCTTCATGCCGAAGACGTACGACGGGATGGACCGTGACGAGCAGTGGTCCCGGGCGGTGCGCACCACGGTGAAGGCCTATCGGGAGATCTCCCGCAAGGTCGTCGTGCTCGGCGACGTGCCCAAGGTCGACCAGAATCCTGCCGACTGCCTCAGCGACCCCGAGGCCGACCAGCGCTCCTGCCTCAGCGACCAGGACTCGCGCGAGACCAGCAGCAACGAGCTCACCGAGACGGCGCTGGAAGGCACCGAGGCCGCGTACGTCGACACCCAGCGATTCGTGTGTGCCGAAGACCGCTGCCCGCTGGTCGTGGGGGAGAAGGTCACCTACTACGACGACTCGCACCTGACCGAGTCCTGGGTCCGTCACGTCACGCCGCGGCTCGGGGCCATCCTCGATCCGCTGATCTGATGCGAATTTAACTGGGATGCCCGTTTCAGGATTTGCCTTTACGTGCATCTTTGTGGCTTAATTGTGGGCAGACGTTGCAAAACGTTTCATGCACAGCCCTGGACCCGTGGGGGAGTCCGGGGCTGCTGCTATTTCTGGCATCCTTTCGGGCCGAGACGTGCCTGACGAGGCCTGGCCGTTTGGCGCCCTCTCAGCCTCTGCTGGGAGGATGGGCAGGTGAACGATCAGCGACCACGCGACGTGGTGATCCTCGGCTCGACCGGGTCCATCGGCACCCAGGCCCTCGACCTGGTGCGGGCCAATCCGGACCGGTTCCGGGTCGTGGGGCTGACCGCGGGTGGGGCCAACAAGGAGCTGTTCGAGGCGCAGGTGGCCGAGTTCGCGCCGAGGTTCTCCGGGTTGGGGGAGGAGGCCTCGGTCGAGGCCGCCGCCCAGCCCGCCGACGTGGTGCTCAACGGGATCACCGGCGCCGTCGGGCTCCGCCCGACGCTGGCCGCACTGGAGGCGGGCAACACGCTCGCCCTGGCCAACAAGGAGTCGCTGATCATCGGGGGCCCGCTGGTCAAACGCATCGCGGGCGAGGGGCAGATCGTCCCGGTCGACTCCGAGCACTCCGCGATCGCGCAGTCGCTGCGCGCCGGTCGTGCCGATGAGGTGCGCAAGCTGGTGCTGACCGCCTCCGGCGGCCCGTTCCGCGGCCGCTCCCGCGACGAGCTCGCCGAGGTCACCCCGGCGCAGGCCCTCAAGCACCCCAACTTCGCGATGGGCCGGGTGATCACGACCAACTCGGCCACCCTGGTCAACAAGGGACTCGAGGTCATCGAGGCACACCTGCTCTTCGACGTACCCTTCGACCGGATCGACGTCGTCGTCCACCCGCAGCAGTACATCCACTCGATGGTCGAGTTCACCGACGGCGCGGTGGTGGCCCAGCTCGGGCTGCCGACGATGCTGGTGCCGATCTCGATGGGGATGGCCTGGCCCGAGCGAGTGGCGGACGCCGAGACCCCGATCGACTGGACCAAGGCCGCCGACTGGCGCTTCGAGCCGCTCGACGACGTCGCTTTCCCCGCGGTGCGGCTGGCCCGTGAGGCCGGCACCCGCGCCGGCACCCACCCCGCTGTCTACAACGCAGCCAACGAGGTGTGCGTGGATGCCTTCCACGAGGGACGGATCCCGTTCACCGGCATCGTGGACACGATTGCGGAGGTGTTGGCAGCCCACCACGGCGTACGCTCTGAAAGCACCCTCACCATCGAGGACGTGCTCGCCGCCGACGCTTGGGCGCGCGACGAGGCCACCCGCATCCTGGAGACCCGCCCGTGAGTGTTCTGCTCTACACCTTGGCCGTGATCGGCTTCGTCGTCGCGATCCTGGTCTCGATCGGGCTCCACGAGCTCGGTCACATGATCCCGGCGAAGGCGTTCGGCGGGAAGGTGACCCAGTACTTCATCGGCTTCGGGCCGACGGTGTGGTCCAAGCAGGTCGGCGAGACCGAGTACGGCCTCAAGGCGATCCCGCTCGGTGGCTACGTCAAGATCGTCGGGATGCTGCCGCCCGGCGCCGACCAGCTGGGGGAGCGCACCGACGACGGTGCGCTCAAGATCCGCAAGTCCAACACCGGCATGTTCACCCAGCTGATCAGCGACGCCCGCTCGGCCGAGTGGGAGCTGATCCGTCCCGAGGACGAGCCGCGGCTCTTCTACAAGATGGCCTGGTGGAAGAAGGTCATCGTGATGGCCGGCGGGCCCACGGTGAACATCGCGATCGCGTTCTTCGTGTTCTGGGGCGTCTTCGGGATCTACGGAGTCCACGAGAACGTCGTCGACGAGGGGCATCCGGTCGTCTCGAGCCTGCAGGAGTGCCTGCTGACCTGGGAGGACCAGGGCCGCGAGTGCCGCGCGAGCGACAAGCCGACCCCCGCCGCCGACGCCGGCCTGAAGCCCGGCGACGAGCTGATCTCGTTCAACGGCACCGAGCTGACCTCGTGGGCCGTCGCCCAGGAGCTGATCCGCGACAACATGGACGGCGACGCCACCATCGTGATCGAGCGCGACGGTGAGCAGATGACGCTGAGCACCCAGACCGTCGTGCAGGAGCGGGTCAAGGATGTCGACGACACCAGTGCTGACCCGGAGACCGCGAAGGTCGGCTTCTTCGGGATGTCTCCCACCTCGCACGTGGTCACGACCAAGGAGGGGCCGGTCTACGCGCTCAAGGAGATGGGTGCGATGGCCGAGAACGCCGTCCACTCGCTGCTGAGGCTGCCGGTCAAGGTCTGGCACGTCGCGCTCGCGATCGTCGGTGTCGAGGAGCGCTCGGCCGACAGTCCGGTCAGCATCGTCGGCGGCGGCCGCATCGCCGGCGAGATCGCCGCCCACGATGGCCTCGACGTCGGCGAGAAGGTCGCCAGCTTCGCGTTCCTGGTCGGTGGCTTCAACCTGTTCATCGGCATCTTCAACTTCGTCCCGCTCCTGCCCCTCGACGGCGGTCACATCGCGACGGCGCTGTGGGAGGGCATCCGACGCGCCTTCGCCAAGGTCTTCCGGCGGCCCGACCCGGGACATGCCGACCCGGCGAAGCTGCTGCCGGTGGCGTACGTCGTGGCCTCGGCGCTCCTGGTGATGGGTGTTGTCCTGATCGTCGCCGACCTCGTCGTCCCGCTTCATCTCCAGGCCTGACCCGCACGTAAGATTGGTAGACATGACGTCGATCCCCCTCGGTATGCCGGAGGCTCCCGCCCCGGTGCTCGCCCCTCGCCGCAAGACCCGCCAGATCAAGGTCGGCTCGGTGGGTGTGGGCAGCGAGAGCCCCATCTCCGTGCAGTCGATGACGACCACGCTCACCTCCGACGTCAACTCGACCCTGCAGCAGATCGCCGAGCTCACCGCCTCGGGCTGTGACATCGTCCGGGTCGCGTGCCCGAGCCAGGACGACGCCGACGCGCTGCCGGCGATCGCGAAGAAGTCCCAGATCCCGGTGATCGCCGACATCCACTTCCAGCCGAAGTACGTCTTCGCCGCCATCGAGGCCGGCTGCGCGGCGGTCCGGGTCAACCCGGGCAACATCCGCAAGTTCGACGACCAGGTCAAGGAGATCGCCGCGGCCGCCAAGGACCACGGCACCTCGATCCGGATCGGCGTCAACGCGGGCTCGCTCGACAAGCGGCTGCTGGAGAAGTACGGCAAGGCCACCCCCGAGGCGCTGGTCGAGTCTGCGATCTGGGAAGCCTCTCTGTTCGAGGAGCACGGCTTCAACGACTTCAAGATCTCGGTCAAGCACAACGACCCGGTCGTGATGGTGCGCGCCTACGAGCTGCTCGCCGAGGCCGGTGACTGGCCGCTTCACCTCGGTGTCACCGAGGCCGGCCCGGCCTTCCAGGGCACGATCAAGTCGGCGGTCGCCTTCGGCCACCTGCTCAGCCAGGGCATCGGCGACACCATCCGCGTCTCGCTCTCCGCGCCGCCGGTCGAGGAGGTCAAGGTCGGCATCCAGATCCTGGAGTCGCTCAACCTCAAGCCGCGCCGCCTCGAGATCGTCTCCTGCCCCTCCTGCGGCCGCGCCCAGGTCGACGTCTACACGCTCGCCGAGCAGGTCACCGCCGGCCTCGACGGCCTCGAGGTCCCGCTGCGCGTCGCGGTCATGGGCTGCGTCGTCAACGGCCCCGGCGAGGCCCGCGAGGCCGACCTCGGCGTCGCCTCCGGCAACGGCAAGGGCCAGATCTTCGTCAAGGGCGAGGTCATCAAGACCGTCCCCGAGGCCGCCATCGTCGAGACGCTCATCGAAGAGGCGATGAAGATCGCCGAGGGCATGGAGCCCGTCGAGGGCGCCGGCGCTCAGGTGTCCGTCAGCTGACAAGCCCCTAGTGATACTGGTCGAACGTGCGCCGGAGCGCGGCGATCAGGTCGTCGTCGATGGCGTACGCCGCATCGAGGTGCACATCTGCGACCGAGACGGTTTCGCGTGCGCCGACGTCGGCACGCTCGAAGATGCTGACACAGCGCCGGGTGGCAAGGCCGGCGTGCGTCCGTAACAGGTTGGCCGTGCGGGGGATCAGGGTGCCCATGACCAGGTCGTCGACGAGGAGCGCCTCCTGCCCCTCGGTGAAGGTGCCCTCGATGGGGAACCCGAAACGTGGCCGGCTGAAGGTGCGCACCATCAGGAATCGAGTGCCGCACAGCTCGGCGACCCGGCTGGTGACCAGCGTGTTGCCCTCGCGCGGCGTGGCGATGACCGTGGTGGCGGCGTCGATGCGTCCGACCGCGCGCTCGACCTGTCCGGCGAGGAACTGCGCGAGCGTCTCCCGGTTCTTCGGGTCGCACGATGCGGTGTGCAGGTCGAGGTAGACACCGATCGAGGTCTGCTCATGGTGGCCGATAAGGACCGGCTCTCGCGCGATGTAGACGTGCCTGGCCGCGATCTCCCTGACAGCCTTGTCCGAGATCGGCGCCAACGCGGCCAGCGCGATCTCCGGCGCAAGTCGCCCGATCGTGTTCGGGACGGCCGGCGGAGCCGATGCGTGCTCGATGACCGGCGCAGGCGGGCGTGGTCGAGGCTGTTCGCCACGGCTGGCGGCCTCAGCGGCCTCCCAACGGCGATCCCATTCCTGTGACCATTCGCTGATCCATGCGTCGCGTTGTCCCTCGCGCAACGACGCCGGCGCGGCGGCCCGGATGAGGGCGTGCAGGACGTCTCGTGGCACCAGGTTCGAGTCGGCTGTTGCGGCGTACGCACGACTGTGGCTGATATTCGCACGCTTCGCTATCTGCCCGATCCCCTGACCCGTCCAGTTGCGAACCCACGTACGGAGATCCCGGTTGAGAGCGGCGGGGCCGTCGGGCTGCTGAGCCATCTCATCCTCCGGGTTGAACGTGGCCGATTCAGCTGCGGTCCTGGATCTGTCCTGGACGGATCCTGCTGGAGTCCCACAAATGTATCGTCAGCGTCCGGATGACGTGCCCGGTTCACGCGGTAAGGCCCGGTCCGTCACAGCCGGACCGGGCCCTTCTCTCTCCCGCGAGACGTCCCCCTGCGTACGTCTCGGAGGTCTCGTGAGTCTCACCAGTGCATCAGCCTGGAGACCACGCCGAGGAACCCGAGGTGGAGCAGCGCTCCGAGCGGGTCCGTGGTGACCAGGTGGCCCCAGGCGAGGGCGGCCTGGCCCATCTGGTTGCCGAGGGCCGTGGCGAAGCCGTCGAGTCCGCCGTGGGTCCACAGGTGGACGACGACGAACCGGAGGCCCGGTACGACCAGGAACAGGACGAGTGCGGCCTTGACCGGGAGGATCCAGGACAGCGAGCCGCTGCCGGTGGACCTCAGGTTGCCGGTGCGCACCCAGCGGGTGCCGCTGCTGCCGTTGAAGCGGACCTTGGTGCGGCCTGCGGCGGTGGCGACGACGACACCGCGCTTTCCGGAGCGGGTGCCGCCGCGGGCCCGGACGGTTTCGCCGGGGCGCATGAAGCTGTTCATGACAGCACTCCTTCCGTGAGGACGACGGACACGGACGAGGTGCCGGCGGCTGCCTGGCACGTGGGCGGCTCGGCGCTGAGCAGCTGGTTGAAGCCGAACACGACAAGAAGCGTGACGGCGAAGGTGGCGATGCTGAACTTTTGGTTCCTCATGGTCATCATCTCCTTCAGCGGTGGGGCCCGAAGGTGGGGCCGGCGCTGTCCCTGATCGGGACATCTCCAAGGTGGCGGACGCCACATCCAACTCGCCAGTAGCCGGGTGGGAGTGGAGACGAAGTAAAGACAGTCCCTGGTCAGTTGGGACGTTTCTGGGACAGAATTGGGACGCCTGCGAGATACTCTCAACCGCGTTCGCGACGACTCGGCGAGGGGAAATGACCGACGAATCTCTCTCACCCGAGCAGTTCAACGGCGATTTGCGCGCCTGGGTCCGCCAGGTGACCGGAAAAGCTGACGGCGGCGCCGGTGTGGCCATGGCCCGGAGCACCTTCTACCGGCGTACGTCCGGCTCGAAGCTGATGCCGCTCGACGAGCTCATCCGCGTGGTCGGCGGCGCGGTGCCGCGCACTCTGGACCCGGCCCATCGGGGCGAGTGGATCCGGAAGAACACCGGCATCTGGCAGGCGAAGTGGTGGAAGGCGTACGCCTGGCGTGGCGAGGACACCGCGGTGCCCGTGCCCGTGCTGGGCCCAGCGACGACGGCGGCACCGGTGCCCGCCACCGGTTCCCGCCTGACCTTCCCGCGGGCTCGGGTGGCGGCGCTGAGCGGGCTGACGACCGAGCAGGCCACGATCCCGCTCGTCGAGGCCCTCGGCCGGTGGCTCGACAACACCGAGTCCAACCTGTTCTTCCTCACCGGACCCTCGGGCTCGGGGAAGACGATCGAGGCCAGGGAGTGGACCGCCTCGAAGCAGCAGGTGCGCTACATCAGCCTGCGTGACGGTGCCGTCGACTACGGCGACCTGGTCGGCGAGGACCGCTCGCCGATCGTCATCGACGACTTCGACCTGATCTCCTCCAGCGCCGAGGAGCACGGCGTCACCCGGCCCGACCTGAGCGAGCTGCGCTCGGCGTTCGGCCGGGGTGGACGGTTCGTGGTGATCAGCAAGCGCAACCTGCAGACCGAGCGCGACGAGCTCGCCGAGCAGCTGCGCAGCCCGGCCCGGCTGGAGGACCTCGGCGTCGAGGACCCGATGGTCGTACGCGTCGAGCCGATCTCCCCGGTCGAGGTCCGCGCCCTCGGCGAGGAGCGCGGCGGCGACGAGAAGCTGCGCAACCTGGCAGCGGAGATGGAGCGGGGCGGTGGGTTCTTTCCGGCGACGCCGATGGTCCTCAAGCAGCTCTACGCCTCCATCGAGGAGGGCGCTCCGGCTCCCCAGACGCTGTGGGACGGCTACACCGTCCACCTCAAGCACATCTGCGGTCAGCCCTGGGACCGGAAGAGCTCCCGCATCCCCAGTCGGGTGCGGTTCCAGACCTACCGCGACATCGCGTGGGACCTGTTCACCGGGATGGATGAGCCGGGCTCCCAGGAGCAGGATCTGATCCCGGTCCCGCGCGTCTCGGAGTGGCTCTTCGCCAACCTGCAGCGTGACCTCGACATCACCAGGCAGCGTGACTTCCTGACGTACGAGTGGATCGCCGATCTGCTCGATCACTCCGAGGCCTTCGGAGTGACGGGCCGGACCAGGGACTCGGTGGAGTCGGCGGAGTTCGCCCACGAGACCTTCTATCGGTACTTCGTCGCCGAGAGCATCCGGGACCGGCTACGCGACGGCCGCGCGATGGCACTCGACGGCGCCCGCTTCGTCCACATGCACCTCGGCGGGATGGTGATGACCTTCCTCAAGGCCGGGTTCCAGCCTGGTGACCTCGACGCGGTGGCCCGGCTGAGCGTACGCGAGAGCCTGTCCTGGATGGACCGGCTGATCTGCCTGTATCTGACCGAGGAGCGGGAGGACTACGGCGACCTCCTCGACCAGGCGCCGCAGCGCTACTGGGACGAGCTCGAGTTCGTGCTGGAGGCGTTCCAGTCGCTGTTCCTGCGGAAGGCGGCGATGTTCCAGCTGATCCTGCGCGGCCGGGTGCCGGTCGACGGCTACCTGCGGATCCTGGACCGTGAGGAGGATCCACGCACCGTCGGTCGTGAGCGCGACGCGCTCCGTATGGACACCGACATCACCGGGGCTCTGATCCGACGGCTGCAGCATCCGGTTCTCGCGCCGGCGATTCCGATAACCGCATATCGGCTCGGGCAAATGGGTGATATCACTTGCCTGAGCCATCTCGAAGCTCTCACTGGTCTGCCGCCCACCCACGAGGTCGTGGTGAGGACGGCGATCCAACGGATCAAGGAGCGCCATGAGCACACTGCCTGAGTCGCCGGGCGCGCAGTCTCGGCCACCGGTGCTTGTCCTCGGAGCCACAGGCGACCTCGGCAGTGCCGTTGCCCGTCGGCTCAGTGCCGACGGCACGCCGGTGATCGTGCATGGCTACAGCCGCACCACCGAGCTGGCCTACCTGGCCGACGAAACCGGTGCCCTCGCACGGGTGGAGGCTGACCTGACCACCGACGACGGTGTGGATGCCCTGGCCGAGACGCTCGCCGGGTTCGAGACGCTCTCGGGGCTCATCAACTGCTCCGGCATCAACCCCAGCCCGGACACCGTCGCCGAGATCGACCAGGCCGAGTGGCAGCTGACCCTCGACCTCAACCTGACCTCGGCGTGGCGCACGGCCTCGCTCGCGCTGCCCAAGCTGCGGGCCGCCCGGTCCGGCGCGGTCGTCCTGGTCAGCTCGGTCTTCGGGATCCGTACGCCGTCACGACGGGGCGCCTACGGCGTGTCCAAGCACGCGCTGACCGGGCTCGCCCAGGCGATCGCGCAGGAGGAGGAGGGCATCGTCCGGGCCAACGTCGTGGCACCGGGTCCGATGTGGAGCGAGTCCTCGCGGCAGGTCTTCGTCAAGCACGCCCGCAAGGAGGGCGTGACCGTCGACCAGTACATCTCCTACCGGGCCGCGCGCATCCCCGGGCACCGATTCGTCACCGCCGACGCCGTCGCGAAGGTCTGTGTCTTCCTCGCCTCCGACGTCGCGGGTGCGATCAACGGACAGTGCATCGTCGCTGACGGCGGCGAATACTGACCGACGCCGCCGCGCGCAATCTGTAATTTACGCGAGATGCCAGCGATGTGAGATCGCTCTGCTTAGGCTTCGCCTAGCGCCTCCACACGTCTCCTTTTTCCCTTCTCAGACTGGCGACAACAGTGACCAATTTCTGGCTTGCCATCGATCACGCGGACGACGCGCTCTTCCGCACCCCGGACTCCGCCGACATCAGGTCCGGGATCCTCGATCTGGTGGCCAACATCCCTGGCTGGGGCATCGTCGTGCGTCCCACGCAGGGCCACGGCGACGTACGCCGCGAGCTCGCCTGTGCCGGGCTCCCGGACATCCGCACCGTCGACGATCTCGTCGTCCCGGAGCGGTCGACCGACGCGGTCAAGGTCGGGTTCGACGATCACCGGGACGGCTGCGCACCGATCGCGCTCACCATCTTGGAGCACCTCCCCGGCTACGACCGGGTCTTCCTCGAGCCGTACTGCGCGACACCGGACTGCCTCGAGGATCTGGCCGCTCTCGCCGCGCGGTCGCAGTGTGGCGGCATCGTGCTCAAGCTCAAGGTCAACGACGATGGCCTTGCGGCCATCGCAGCCGCCGAGATCGGCGGCGCTCCCTGGGTCGCGCGCTCCGACGGGATGGGCTGGGACGACTTCAGCGGGCGGCTGCCGCGGGTCCGAGCACTCGGTGCCCGCGGCGTGATGGTGGGCCGGGCGGTCTGGGGAGACACCGGCGATGCCGGCCAGGACGTACGCCTCAAGACCATCCGCGAGCGAATGCACACGATCGAACGCACCTTTGCGATTTGAACAGCGCCTGATCCGGTCCGCGAGCCGCAGGGCGACGTACGACCGGATTGGCCCTAGGCTCGGTGACATGTTGACGACGCGCCAGGGGATCCGCCCGCTGCATGCGGGTGATCTCAGCGCGTTCCTCGACCTGACCGCACAGGATCCGGTGGTGAACGTGTTCGCGGAATACCGGGCGCGGACGACCAACCTCGAGCCGCGCTGGCTCGGCGGTGAGATCTGGGGTCGCTGGGACGGCGGCGACCTGGTCGCGGCCTGTCACGTCGGCGCCAACCTGGTCCCGATCCAGGCCACCGAGGAGGATGCGTACGCCTTCGGGGAGCGGGCCCGCAGCCGCATCCGCACCGTCTCGACGATCGTCGGGCGCCAGCCCGCGGTGCGGGCGCTGTGGGGATCGATCGGCGAGTCCTGGGGCACACCGCGCGACCAGCGCTGGGAGCAGCCACATCTCGAGCAGCAGCTGCAGAGCATGGTCGATCCGGACCCGTTCGTGCGCCGCACCGTCCGCGCCGACATGGACGCCCTCTATCCGGCGTGCGTGGCGATGTACACCGAAGAGGTCGGGATCTCGCCGGAGACCGGCGGCGGCCGCGACCTCTACCGTGCCCGGGTGCTCCAGCTGATCTCGCGCGGGTGGTCTTTTGCCCGGATCGAGGACGGCGAGGTCGTCTTCAAGGCCGAGGTCGCCTGCGCGACCCCCGAGGCCGCCCAGATCCAGGGGGTCTGGGTGCCCGAGCACCGCCGCGGCGAGGGCCTCGCTGCCCGCGGGATGGCCGCGGTCTGCGACATCGTCCGCAGCGAGATCGCCCCACGCGTCTCTCTCTACGTCAACGAGTGGAACGCCCCCGCGCGTCGTGCCTACGAGCGGGCCGGCTTCCTCGAGACGGCCCGCTTCTCCACCATCATGTTCTGAGTTTCAGCTGTAGGACCTCCAGGCTCGCTCGCAGTCCGCGACCTCGCAGCGCACCAGCCAGGACTCACGGGTGGCGGCAGAGCTCATCAGGACGCGGGTGTTGGTCTCCCAGGCGTACATCCGCACCCCGTCCGGGTTGCGGTAGGTGGTCAGCAGCGTGCCCCGGAGGCTGCGGCGGCGGACCACGTCCGCATGGTTCTCGTGCTCGATCGCGTTGGTCGCGAACCGGGCCCCGTCAGGCGAGAACGACGCCACCGCCTCGAGGCAGCCCCGCCACAGCGTGGTGCCGGGGGCGGAGACGGTGGAGACCACCGAGCAGGCGTCGAGGTTCGAGGGGTCCTTCGTGTACGTCGCCAGACGGTTGGATGCGAAGCTGCCCGCGTACGCTGCCCGGGAGGCGATCGTCTTGATCGTGCCGGACTGCCAGTCCCAGATCATCGTGCGCGGAGCACCGAAGCCGCCGAGGAGCACCCGGGTGCCGTTCACGTCGATGGGATCGGGCCTGGTGGACGCCTTGAAGGTGTGCCGGGCGACGACGGCGCCGGTGCTGGCGCTGCGTACCTGGGCCTGGATCCCGCCGCTGGTCAACGTGGCGGTGTTGAGCAGGTAGCGGCCGTCGGCCGACAGCCTGGCCCTGTCCGCGTAGTACATGGACTTCAGGGTCTTCTGCGGGACATCGAGCTGCACCCGGACGATGTCGTCGATGTTGCGGTTGGTGACCCGCAGCACGAACCCCTTCCCGGAACGGCCGAGCAGCTCGAACCGGTCGAGGTCGTCGCCGACCAGCTCGACCGGCGTCTTCATGCCGGTCGCTGGGTCGACCACCGACACCGACGTGTCCGCGGGCCGGTGCAGGTAGGGAACGGTCGGCCTCTCGCCGACGGGCAGGGGCAGGGGACGTACGTCGACGGTCGGAGCGGCGGATGCCGGCGACGTGAGCAGCGTGAGTGTGGTGGCGGCCAAGGCGGTCCCTGCCAGCACGCGGATGAGTGTCGTCTTCATCGGAGGTCCTCGATGTGTCCCTTGGCGGCGCGCTCGCAGACCGAGGCCTCGCAGCGGACCAGCCAGGAGGTCGTACGGTCGTTGGGATAGGACTGCAGCAGGATCCGGGAGCTGGTCTCCCAAGGTCCTACCCAGACTCCGTTCATGTTGGTGTAGCGGGTCAGCAGGGTGCCGTTGAAGCTGCGGCGCATGACGTGCTCGGCGCCGCCGTCGTTCTGCGCGGTGGCGATCCGGGCGCCGTCGGGGGAGAAGGAGACGACCTTCTCGGAGCACGTGCGCCAGGTCGTGGCGCCGGGCGTGGAGATCTTCGAGACGTACGAGCACTCCGGCTGTCCCGAGAAGTTGTCGTAGGTCGCCAGCCGGTCGGTGGCGTAGGAAGCGACGTACGCCGTCCGGTTCGCGATCGTGACGATGGATCCGGTGCTCCAGTTCCAGGTGAGGGTTCGGGCGGGTGAGTGGGCGCCGACCAGGACCGTGGTCCCGCGTACGTCGAGGGGAATCACCCGAGAGCGGACCCGGAACCCGTGAGCGCTCACCTGACGCCCCGTCGTGGCGTCCAGGACCCGTGCCACGGCGTTGTCATTCGGGTAGGTCAGCACCAGCAGGTAGCGGCCGTTGGAGGAGAGCCTCGCGTCTTCGGACAGGCCCAGGTCGATGAGCTCCTTCGGCGCCTTCCCCGGTTCCACGCGCACGATGCGGTGCTCAGGGAAGACGCGCACCAGATAGCCGTTGCCGGAGGCGCCGAGAAGATTGGCGTGCCCCGATGCGGACATCGGGATCGAGATCCTGGTGTCGCCGTCGACGACGTCGTAGTCACCCACGGAGCCCGCGATGTAGGGGACCGTGGGCGGCTCTCCCATGGGCAGCGGGAGCGGTCGGACGCTGACGGACGGAGCGGCAGAAGCCGGCGACAGGAGCGTCACCGACAGCATGAGAGCAGCAAGGATGGCCGTGGCCAGTGCCGGGATTCGGATACCTCTCATGAAAGTAAAGATGCGCGGGGTGCTGCCGGGGTTGCAACGCCAATTCCAACCGGTTCGCGGGAGCGGTCCCGCGAGCCGTACGCTTGCCCGCATGCCCGGAACTACAGCCCGTATGTCACAGCTCTTCGTGCGGACTCTGCGTGAGGACCCCGCCGATGCCGAGGTCGCGAGCCACAAGCTGCTCGTCCGCGCCGGCTACATCCGCCGCGCCGCTCCGGGGATCTACTCCTGGCTGCCGCTGGGGCTGCGCGTGCTGGGCAAGGTCGAGCAGATCATCCGCGAGGAGATGGCCGCGATCGGCGCCCAGGAGGTGCACTTTCCGGCGCTGCTGCCGCGCGAGCCCTACGAGGCGACCGGCCGCTGGACGGAGTACGGCGACGGCATCTTCCGGCTCAAGGACCGCAAGGACGCCGACTACCTGCTCGGGCCCACGCACGAGGAGATGTTCACGCTCCTGGTCAAGGACCTCTACGGCTCCTACAAGGACCTGCCGCTGGCGATCTACCAGATCCAGACGAAGTACCGCGACGAGGCGCGTCCCCGCGCGGGGCTGCTGCGCGGGCGCGAGTTCATCATGAAGGACTCCTACTCCTTCGACTACACCGACGAGGGACTGTCGGCGGCCTACGACGCCCACCGCGCGGCGTACGTCAAGGTCTTCGACCGCCTCGGGTTCGAGTACGTCATCGTCAAGGCCACCTCCGGCGCGATGGGCGGCTCGGCCTCCGAGGAGTTCTTGGCCGTCTCCGAGGCCGGTGAGGACACCTTCGTACGCTCGCCCGGCGGCTACGCCGCGAACGTCGAGGCGGTCACGACGCTGGCCCCCGAGGTGCTCTCCTACGAGGACGTTCCGGCGGCCCACGCCGAGGACACCCCGGCCACGCCGACGATCCAGACGCTGGTCGACCACCTCAACGAGGCGTTCCCGCGCGAGGACCGTGCCTGGGAGGCCGGCGACACGCTCAAGAACGTGCTGGTGACGCTGCGTCACCCCGACGGCACCGTCGAGCCGCTCGCCATCGGCCTGCCCGGTGACCGCGACGTCGACATCAAGCGCCTCGAGGGCCAGCTGGAGCCGATCGAGGTCGAGCCCATGGACGACGTCGAGCTGAAGAAGCACCCCGAGCTGGTCAAGGGCTACATCGGTCCCGAGGCCCTGGGTGAGGAGTCGGTCTCGAAGATCCGCTACCTGGTCGACCCGCGCGTGGTCACCGGCACCCGCTGGGTCACCGGCGCCAACGTCGAGGGCAAGCACGTCATCGACCTGGTCGCCGGCCGCGACTTCACCCCCGACGGCACCATCGAGGCCGCCGAGGTCCGTGAGGGCGACCCGGCTCCCGACGGCTCGGGCCCGCTGACGCTTGCCCGCGGCATCGAGATGGGCCACGTCTTCCAGCTCGGCCGCAAGTACGCCGACGCTCTCGGGCTGCAGGTGCTCGACGAGAACGGCAAGCTCGTCACCGTCACCATGGGCTCTTACGGCATCGGCGTCACCCGCGCCGTGGCCGCCGTCGCAGAGGGCACCCTCGACGACATCGGCCTCGCCTGGCCCCGCAACGTCGCTCCGTACGACATCCACCTGGTCGCGACCGGAAAGGACGCCGCCGTCTTCGAGGCCGCCGCGACGCTCGCCGGTGAGCTCGAGGCCGCCGGCATCGAGGTGCTCTACGACGACCGCCCCAAGGTCTCGCCGGGTGTGAAGTTCAAGGACGCCGAGCTGATCGGGGTCCCGACCATCGTCACCGTCGGCAAGGGCCTGGTCGAGGGCAAGGTCGAGGTCAAGGACCGCCGCAGCGGCGAGAGGACCGAGGTCGCCCTCGCCGACGCCGTGGCCCACCTGGTCGGCGTCGTACGCAGCTGACCTGGAGCATCGACGTGTCATGAGCAGCGAGCACCCCGATCTCACCTTCAGGCCCGCGACGGAGGACGACCACGTGCGGGTCCAGGCGCGACTGGGTGAGTGGTGGGACGACTGGGGCGACCCGCACGCGACGATGATGCGCACCCTGATGCTGACCCGGCTGTTCTTCCAGCATTTCAACGACACCTCGACGATCGTCGAGGACGAGAGCGGAGAGCTGCGGGGGTTCCTGATCGGGTTCATGTCCCAGGACGACCCGCGGGCGGCGTACATCCACTTCGTCGGGACCGATCCGGAGCTGCGGGGGACCGGAGTGGGACGGGCGCTCTACGAGCGCTTCTTCGGGCAGGTGCGCGAGCGTGGGGGCGAGGTCGTGCGGGCGATCACCGGGCCGCAGAACGCGACGTCGATCCGGTTCCATCGCTCGATGGGGTTCTCCGTGTCCGAGCCGCAGCCCGACTATGACGGTCCGGGATACGACCGCGTCTGCTTCGAGCGCGTTATCGGGCGTTGACCGCGTCGAGGTAGGGCAAGATCGACCCCATGACGGGGGACAGGATTCTCGACCGCAGCCTCGGCCGGCGGGTGGTGAGTGCCGCGGAGGCGGCCGAGCAGATCGCGCCGGGGGAGACCGTGGGTTTCTCGGGGTTCACCGGGGCCGGCCACCCGAAGGCGGTGCCGGCAGCGCTGGCGGAGCGGATGCGAGCGGCGCACGAGCGGGGCGAGGAGTTCCGGGTCCAGGCATGGACGGGAGCCTCGACGGCGCCCGACCTCGATGGCGTGCTGGCCGGTGCCCACGGCGTCTCCAAGCGGCTGCCCTACAACGGCGACCCGCTGCTGCGGCAGCAGATCAACTCAGGTGAGGTCGAGTACGTCGACGTACATCTGTCCCACGTCGCTCAGCACAGCTGGTTCGGCTTCTACGGCGACCTCGACGTCGCCGTGGTCGAGGTGGCCGCGATCCTGCCCAACGGCCTGCTCGTCCCGACCAGCAGCGTCGGCAACAACAAGACCTGGCTGGACAACGCCGACCGGGTGATCCTCGAGGTCAACAGCTGGCAGCCGCGCGGGTTCGAGGGGTTCCACGACATCTACTACGGCACCCGGCTGCCGCCGCAGCGAGCGCCGATCCAGCTGACCACACCGATGCAGCGGATCGGCGATCCGTACCTCCGGGTCGATCCCGAGAAGGTGGTCGCCGTCGTCGAGACCGACCAGCCGGACCGAAACTCGCCCCTGCGCCCGATCGACGACGACAGCCGGGCGATGGCGGACCTCCTCGTGGACTTCCTCCGCCACGAGGTACGCAACGACCGGCTGCACCCGAGTCTGCTCCCGCTCCAGGCCGGCGTCGGCAACGTCGCCAACGCGGTCCTCGCCGGCCTCCAGGACGCCGAGTTCGAGCACCTGACCGCCTACACCGAGACGATCCAGGACGGCCTCCTCGACCTGCTCGACTCGGGCAAGCTGATCGGCGTCTCGTCGACGTCCTTCGGGCTCTCCGAGGAGGGCGCGCAGCGGTTCAACGACGACATCCACCACTACAAGGGCCGGATCCTGCTGCGACCGCAGGAGATCTCCAACCATCCCGAGGTGGTCCGGCGGCTGGGACTGATCGCGATCAACGGGATGGTCGAGGCCGACATCTACGGCAACGTGAACTCCACCCACGTCGCCGGTTCCTCGATCGTCAACGGCATCGGCGGCTCGGGCGACTTCGCCCGCAACGCCTACCTCAACTTCTTCGTGTCTCCCTCGACCGCCAAGAACGGAGCGATCTCCTCGATCGTGCCGTTCGTGAGTCATGTCGACCACACCGAGCACGACGTGCAGGTCGTGATCACCGAACAGGGTCTGGCGGACCTGCGCGGTATCTCTCCGCGAGCGCGGGCACGGAAGATCATCGACAACTGTGCCCACCCCGACTACCGCGACCGGCTCGCCGACTACTTCGAGCGCGCACAGCGGGAGCGTCCGGGCGCGATGCACACACCGCATCTGCTCGGTGAGGCGCTCTCCTGGCACCGCTCCTATGTGGAGACCGGGCGTATGTGAGTCGGGGCGTCGGTAGGGTCGTGGACATGGCGATCGACGCGGTGATCTTCGACTGGGGCGGCACGCTGACGAAGTGGCACGACATCGACTTCCACGCGGAGTCGCTGGCGCTCGCCCAGGCGGTGAGTGGTGCCTGCGACGACGACCACCCGGTCAATGCGACCAGGCTGCACCAGGCCGGAGAGACGATCTGGGCCCGCAGCCGCGACTCCCAGCAGAGCTCGGTGATCGGCGACCTCTTCGACGAGGCCGGGCTCGAGCACGATCCGGAGCTGCTCGACGCCTACTACGAGTTCTGGGAGCCGCACACCCTGACCGACCCCGAGGTCGGGCCGCTGTGGGAGGCGCTCCGCGCCGACGGCGTACGTGTTGGGGTGCTGTCCAACACGATCTGGCCGCGCGCGTGGCACCGCGGGTTCTTCGAGCGCGACGGGGTGCTCGACCTGCTCGACGGCGACGTCTACACCTCCGAGGTGCCCTGGACGAAGCCCGCCGAGGAGGCGTTCCACGCGGCGATGGCGGCCGTGAAGGTCTCGGATCCGTCTCGATGCGTCTACGTGGGCGACAGGCTCTACGACGATGTGTACGGTGCTCAGGAGGCTGGTCTGCGGGCGATCCACATCCCGCACAGCAACATCCCGAGCAGCCAGCTGGGCCACAGCGAGGGCTCTCCGGACGCCGTCGCACAGCGACTGGGCGACATACACCAGATCATTCGCTCCTGGGAATGACGCCGGGAAAAGTTGCAAGTTCTTGCAATGCGATTTTACGGGTCTGGGCCAGTCTCGGCGGGGATTGCATACTTCTGCAAGAGAGGTACCGCCCCCAGGCGGCTTCTCAGGCCTCGTGTCCAGGCCAAAACCTGGCCCGCGAGCCGCCCGGTCTCGGGAGACATCTCGGGAGTCTCCCGCGCCGGACGGTTCGCGGGCCACGTTCGTTTTCGCCGGTCACGTCGGCTCGTGCGGATCAGGTCCCGGGGAACGCTCGCGGCTTCGCGCCCAGGTCGAGCTGCCGCGCGGCCGCCCGGCAGAGCAGACCGATGAGCAGCGTCCGGTCGGTCCCGGTCGCCTTCGGGGCCAGCGACAGATAGGTCGCGGTGGTGTCCTGCTCCAGCCGCAGGGCCGCGGCGCCGATGCCGGCCTCCGATCCGATCCGGCCGGGCAGGTCGTAGACGGCGGAGGGCGCGACCGGCTCGATCCCGGCGGCCACCACGTGCGCGGCCAGCGCCTCTCGGGCGTTCACGTGGTCGTCGTACGCATCGGTGAGCGCCCGCGCCAGGGCCGGCGAGGACGTCGCCGAGGTGCGCCCGCCCAGGGCGCCCAGGACGTAGATCGCGGAGTGCTCGACCGCGAGCGCCGCCTGGACGGCTTCGGTCGAGGCCGAGGTGGCCGTGGTCATGCCAGCCCCCGTCCGTGCAGGAGCTGCTGCTGGCCGGCGGCGGCCGAGGCGAGCAGCGTGATCAGCTGCGGGTCCGCCGCGCGCCCGGCCGCGGCGGTGAGCGTGGTGACCAGGGCGAGCTGGCGCTTCTGCCAGCTTCCCGTGGCCGACGCCGCGGTCACGCCCTTGGTCGGCGCCAGTGCCTCGATGTGCACGCGATGGAGCTGCACGAACGCGGCCGGGGCGCCCTCGTCGGCGCCGAGGATCTCCGCGACCGTGGCGTCGATCACACTCTGGTCGGGGTTGGCGGGGGCCGGGGGAGTGCTGGGTGGAGGTGCTTTGACAGGATCCAGCACCTCCGAGGCCGAACAGGCCGAGGCGGCCAGTGGGGCAACCACGGCGACACCCACAGTGGTGCGCCGCGAGAGCATCCGGAGGGTACGTGCGCTGGCCACGTGAGAAACCCTAACGACACCCGGCGGGAGTCGCGTCAGCGGCTTTCCAACACCGCCGCGCGCTGTTCGAGACACCCGAGGCGTACAGGTATGGTGTCACCAGAAGTACCGCGTGCTCGAAGGCGCATACAACAGGAACAGACAACAGGATGCAGGGGGAGATCGCGTTGAGTGCTGAGCGGAAGGACGCGATCGCGAGTGCCATCGAAAAGGCCCTCGCAGACCCGCTTCTGGCCCTGGGCTTCGACATCGAGGCCGTGGAGATCACGCCGGCCGGCAAGCGCCGGATCCTGCGGATCGCCGTCGACAAGGACGGCGGGATCACCCATGAGGAGGTCACCGAGGCAACCCGTGAGGTCAACCGGGTCCTCGACGAGTCCGACGTGATGGGCGAGCAGCCCTACACGCTCGAGGTGACCTCGCCCGGTGTCGACCGGCCGCTGACCCTGCCGCGCCACTGGCGCCGTAACAAGGGTCGCCTGGTCAAGGTCACCATCACCGACGGCTCTGCCTTCACCGGCCGGGTCAAGGAGTCCGACGACGAGCGGGCGAGCCTCGAGGTCAGCGGCAAACGTCGCGAGGTGGCGTACGCGGACGTGAAGAAGGCGCTTGTGCAGATCGAGTTCAAGCGGATCGACGAGGGGGAGTAGGCCATGGACATCGATATGAGCATCCTGCGGATGCTGGAGCGGGAGCGGGAGATCTCGCTCGATGTGCTCGTCGAGGCGATCGAGCAGGGGCTGCTGACCGCCTACCACAAGACCGCGGGCGCCCACACGAAGGCGCGGGTCGACCTGGACCGCAAGACCGGGCACGTACGCGTGCTGGCGGCCGAGGTCGACGACGAGGGCAACGTCGTGGGGGAGTACGACGACACACCCGAGGGCTTCGGCCGGATCGCCGCCACCACCGCCAAGCAGATCGTGCTGCAGCGGCTGCGCGACGCCGAGGACGACGTGAAGTTCGGTGAGTTCTCCGGCAAGGAGGGCGACATCCTCTCCGGCGTCATCCAGCAGGGCCGCAACCCCGACGACGTGCTCGTCGACCTGGGCCGGCTCGAGGGCGTCATCCCGCTCTCCGAGCGCGTGCCGGGCGAGGACTACAGCCACGGCACCCGGATCAAGGCGCTCGTGGTCAGCGTGCGCAAAGGCATGCGTGGCCCGCAGATCACGCTCTCGCGCTCGCACCCCAACCTGGTCAAGAAGCTCTTCTCCTTCGAGGTGCCCGAGATCGCCGACGGCACCGTCGAGATCTCCGCGATCGCCCGCGAGGCCGGCCACCGCACCAAGATCGCGGTCACATCGACCGTCCCCGGCGTCAACGCCAAGGGCGCCTGCATCGGCCCGATGGGCCAGCGGGTCCGCCAGGTCATGTCCGAGCTGCAGGGCGAGAAGATCGACATCGTCGACTGGTCCGAGGACCCCAAGGTGCTCGTCGCCTCCGCGCTCTCGCCGGCCCGGGTCTCCTCGGTGCAGATCATCGACGAGGCGACCAAGTCGGCCCGTGTCGTGGTGCCCGACTACCAGCTCTCCCTGGCCATCGGCAAGGAGGGGCAGAACGCCCGCCTGGCCGCTCGCCTGACCGGCTGGCGCATCGACATCCGCTCCGACGAGGAGACCCCGGTCGCCTGATCGTGCGTGAGACCGCTCTGACCGACCCCGAGGGCGTCCTGCTGGAGCCGGACGGGGCCAGCACCGGCGTACTCGTGCTCTCGGGGTCCTCGGGGCGGATCGAGACCGACCGCTGCCGGATGCTCGCCTCGCACGGGGTGGCTGCGGCGTCGATCCGCTACTTCGGTGGTCCCGGACAGCCGGGCCAGGCCCGGCTGATCCCGCTGGAGACGTTCGACGACGTCCTCGCCGACCTCCACTCCCGCTACGAGCGGCTGGTGGTGCTCGGTACGTCCTGGGGTGCCCAGGCCGCGCTCCTGCTCGGAACCCTGCACCCAGAGATCGACGCCGTGGTCGGGATCTCCCCGACGTACGTCTCCTGGGCGGGCCTGAGCGAGGAGCGTCCACAGCGGTCCTCGTGGACGCTGCGCGGTGAGCAGGTGCCGTTCGTGCCGTTCGACGACGAGGCGATCGAGGACGCGGTGACGGAGGCGCACGGAGAGCTCTCGTCATTCTGCGAGGCCTACCTCTCGGCCCTGGAGAAGTACGCCGACCGGGTGCCTGCCGCGACCGTCCCGGTCGAGCGCATCGCCGGCGACGTCGTCCTGGTCGCCGGGGGCGACGACGCGCTGTGGCCCTCGGTCCTCTCCGCCGAGGCGGTCCGGCGGCGGCGTACGGCCCACGACCTGGAGACGATCGTGGTCACTCATCCCGATGCCGGCCATCGGGTCGTGCTGCCCGGCGAGCCGGTGCTCCCGCTCAGCCCGCGGCTCGCGTGGGGTGGTTCGGAGGCGGCCGACCGCGAGCTCGGCCTGCGGGCGTGGCCGGAGATCGCCGCCGTCCTGTGATCGCCGCCAGCTGCTGAGGACGGGTCACGGAATAAGAACGACCGGTGCCCCGGTTTCGTCTACCGAACCCCGGAAGCGGTAGTGTTAAGGATCGGTGGCACGCCTCGAAGAAACTACGCAGAACGGACCTGTCCGTACGTGCGTGGGTTGCCGGAAGCGGGCCGCCAAGCGCGAGTTGTTGCGGGTGACCGCCGGCTCGGACCGCAACGGCCAGCCGGCCGTGGTGCCCGATCCGACTGCCACCGCACCTGGGCGAGGGGCGCATGTGCACCCCACGCGTGAGTGTTACGAACTCGCGGTGCGCCGGAAGGCGTTCACCAGGGCCCTACGGGCCGAGGGTGGGCTTTCCAGCGCGCCGGTGGAGGAATACCTCGACCCGCGCCAGACACCCACGACCGTCGCCGACGGTCAACCGACCAGGAACTGGAGCAAAAGCTCATGAGCACTCGATGAGTACTTCGCGATGAGCGTGTTCTACAACCACTAACGGTCACAGGTTTCACCCAGGATTTGGGTCTGTGGCCAGAAGGAGAATTGTGGCTAAGACCCGAGTCCACGAGCTCGCCAAAGAGTTCGGGGTCGAGAGCAAGTTTGTTCTCGAGAAGTTCAAGGAGATGGGGGAGTTCGTCAAGTCGGCGAGCTCGACCGTCGAGCTGCCTGCGGAGATGCGTTTCCGCAAGGAGATCGGCCCCGGCCTGAAGGGCGGCGGCAAGAGCGGTTCCGCGTCCGCGGACGAGAAGACTGCTGCCCCCAAGCCCGGCCCCAAGCCTGGCCCCAAGTCGGCAGAGCCGAGGCCCGCAGCTCCCAAGAAGGCTGCGGACACGGCGCCCGAGAAGCCTGCCGAGGCGCCCGCGGCGACCAAGCCGGCTGCGCCCAAGCCGGGCCCGAAGGCCCCGGTCAAGAAGGCCGAGCCTGCGCCGGCCGCCCCTGCGGCATCGGCCCCGGCCGCTCCCAAGCCCAGCCCGGCCGCTCCGGCGACCGGCGACCGACGTTCGGCCGCGCCCAAGCCGGGTGCGCCCAGGCCTGGGGCCCCGAAGCCCGGCGCTCGTCCGCAGACCCCCGCGGCTCGCGGTGGCGCGGGTGGTGCCGGCGGCGCTGGTGCCGGTCGTCCCGGCCCGCGTCCGGTCGGCAAGCCCGGCGCTCCGCGCCCGGGCAACAACCCGTTCTCCTCCAACCAGGGCATGGGGCGTCCGCGTCCCGGCGGCCAGGGTGGAGGCCAGGGTCAAGGTGGCCAGGGCGGTGCCCCGGCCGGCGGCGACCAGCGTCCGCCGCGTCCTGCTGCTGCCCGTGAGGGTGGCCAGGCCGGTGGCCGTCCCGGCATGCCGCGTCCCAACCCGGCGATGATGCCGAAGTCCCCGGCCGCGTTCGGTGCCCGTCCTGGTGGCGGTCCCGGCGGTCGTGCCGGTGCCCCGGGTCGTCCCGGTGGTGGCGGCGGTCGTCCGGGCGCCGGTGGGCGTCCCGGTGGCGGCGCCGGTGCCGGTCGTCCTGGTGGCGGCGGCTTCGGCGGCGGTCCCGGTGGCGGTCGTCCCGGTGCCGGTCGTCCCGGCGGTCGCGGAACGACCCAGGGTGCCTTCGGTCGCCCGGGTGGTCCTTCGCGCCGTGGCCGGAAGTCGAAGCGGGCGCGTCGCCAGGAGTTCGAGGCCATGGAGGCCCCGACCATCGGTGGCATCCGGGTCCGCAAGGGCAACGGCGAGACCGTGCGTCTCGCCCGTGGCGCCTCGCTGACCGACTTCGCCGAGAAGATCAACGTCGACCCCGCCCAGCTGGTGCAGATGCTGTTCGGCCTCGGTGAGATGGTCACCGCGACCGAGTCCGTCAACGACGAGACCCTCGAGCTGCTCGGTGAGGAGCTCAACTACATCGTCCAGGTCGTCTCCCCCGAGGACGAGGACCGCGAGCTGCTGGAGTCCTTCGACATCGAGCTCGGCGACGAGGGCGACGAGTCCGACTGGACGGTCCGACCGCCGGTCGTCACCGTCATGGGTCACGTCGACCACGGTAAGACCAAGCTGCTCGACGCCATCCGTGACGCCAACGTCATCGAGGGCGAGGCCGGTGGCATCACCCAGCACATCGGTGCCTACCAGGTCTCGACCGAGGTCGACGGCAACGAGCGCAAGATCACCTTCATCGACACCCCGGGTCACGAGGCGTTCACCGCCATGCGTGCCCGTGGTTCGCAGTCCTCGGACCTCGCGATCCTCGTGGTCGCAGCCGACGACGGTGTGATGCCGCAGACCATCGAGGCGCTCAACCACGCCAAGGCGGCCGGTGTCCCGATCGTGGTCGCGATCAACAAGATCGACAAGCCGGAGGCGGACCCGACCAAGGTCCGTGGTCAGCTGACGGAGTACGGCCTCATCCCCGAGGAGTACGGCGGCGACACCATGTTCGTCGAGATCTCGGCGAAGTCGCGGATCAACATCGAAGGCCTCCTCGAGGCCGTCGTGCTGACCGCCGACGCCTCGCTCGACCTGCAGGCCAACGCCAGCCAGGACGCGCAGGGCATCGTGATCGAGGCACACCTCGACCGCGGTCGAGGCCCCGTCGCGACCATCCTGGTCCAGCGCGGCACGCTGCGCGTGGGTGAGTCCATCGTCGCCGGTCCGGCCCACGGCCGTGTCCGCGCGATGATCGACGAGTACGGCCACGAGATCACCGAGGCGACCCCGTCGCGACCGGCGATGGTCCTGGGTCTCTCGGCGGTGCCGGGTGCCGGTCAGAGCTTCCTGGTCGTCGAGGACGACCGGATGGCTCGCCAGATCGCCGAGAAGCGTGAGGCACGCGAGCGTGCCGCGCAGCAGGCCAAGCGCCGCGTACGCCGCACGCTGGAGGACTTCATGGCCTCCATGGAGAAGGGCGAGAGCCAGGAGCTCAACCTCATCCTCAAGGGCGACGTGTCCGGTTCGGTCGAGGCGCTCGAGGACGCACTGGCCAAGATCGACGTGGGTGGCGACGAGGTCTCCATCCGGGTCATCGACCGCGGTGTCGGTGCGATCACCGAGACCAACGTCGACCTGGCTGCTGCCTCCGACGCGATCATCATCGGCTTCAACGTCCGCCCGCAGGGCAAGGCGACGGAGCTGGCCGATCGCGAGGGTGTCGAGATCCGCTACTACTCGGTCATCTACCAGGCGATCGAGGAGATCGAGGCGGCCCTCAAGGGCATGCTCAAGCCGGAGTACGAGGAGAAGGTCCTCGGCAAGGCGGAGATCCGTGCGATCTTCCGCTCGTCGAAGGCCGGAAACATCGCCGGTTGTATGGTCACCGAGGGCCTCATCCGCCGCAACGCCAAGGTTCGCGTCCTGCGCGACGGCGCCGTGGTGGCCGACAACCTCGACCTCGCCTCGCTGCGCCGCGAGAAGGACGACGCCTCCGAGGTCCGCGAGGGCTTCGAGTGCGGTCTGGTCCTGAAGAACTTCCAGGACATCAAGGAAGGCGACTTCGTCGAAGCCTTCGAGATGGTGGAGATTCCCCGAGGCTGATCAACCAAGCCTCTGACGTTGGCCC